>NZ_JBJDQT010000037.1:0-20168 GCF_044903565.1 Streptomyces sp. NPDC004065
CGGTACATCGCCCGAGAGATCTACCAGCTCATCACTGCTTCAACCACGAATGGCCGTCAGCTCACAACTGCCGCTTGACATCCATAAGAGCATCCTCCCCGTACGGCACCCCACACCCCCGTACCGACGCGAGCCGGACCACCCCGCACCGGCCGCCGGCACCACGCCGGGAACCCCACGACCGGGACCCCACCACCGGGAACCCCACTCACCCCACCCCGGCCACGGGCGAGCCCACCACCCCCGGGCGCACCCCCCGGTACGGCGACGACAGCACACAACGGCACCCGCCCACCGCGCACCACCCCCCGCGCGGACCGGGTGCCCACTCCCCGGAACGCGGGGCCGCGGACACCCCCCTGCCGCGCCGCCCCGCCACGACCCCGCCGGCGCCCGGCCTCCTCCACGGCATCGGGTTCCGGCGGGGGTGAGGGACGGTGCCCGGGGGCGGGCACCGAAGGCGGGGGCCCGGCGAACGAGGGACGGGTGGCCGGGCCCCGCGCCCTCCCGCGGCACGTACGTCCCCTTCGCGGCCCGCGTTCGGCGTTGAGGAGGCGTGAGTGGACGATCGAGCGTTGGACCTCTCCGTGAGGGCCGTCCGGCGGCGGGGACACGATGATCTGGCCTCCGATGATCTCGACGCGGCACCCCGGATTGCGGTCCATGAGCCGACCGGCCTGCGCGATCAGCGGGCGGGCTCCACGGGGCCGCTCGGCAGCTGCTGCGGACATCAGGTGCCTCCCGTGGGCCGGTGTCGAGGGCGTCACCGTAGGCAACCGGGCCTGCCGGCGTCCCGTTACGGGCGGTTCACCCGGAAGAGGTGAGCCGGTCGCGTACCCAGGCCGGGTCGGGGTTGGTGTGCGGTCGGCCGGCCACGACGACGGTCGGCACGGTCTCGTTGCCGTCGTTGGCGGCCCGGACCGCCGCCGCCCCGGCGGGGTCGCGCCAGATGTTCACCCAGTGCGCCTGCCGGGCGTGCCGGCCCAGCCGGATGCGCAGCCGCAAGCAGTACGTGCAGCCCGGCCGCCAGAACACCACCGGCCGGCCGTCGGCCGCGCTGCGCCGCCGCGCCTCCACCGCGCCGATCGACTTCGGGAAGACCAGCGGCGAGTTCACCCCCGCGAGCAGCACGAACACCACCAGGAGCACCGCGGCGGAACCGGCATCCCCCCTGGCGGCCTGCGCGCTCGCGGCGACCGCACCACAGAGCACCAGCAGCAACGGCATCGTCCAAGCGCGTCTCATAGTGCGTGTCATAGCGGCGCACGCTACCGATGAGCCGGGAGGCCCTTCCCGCCGCCCCCTTGGACGTGGTCCGTGATCAGCCCCAGGTGTCCGGGCCGCCGTCGGCCAGTGTGTCCCGGATCCGGGCGAGCCACTGCGTGCCCAGCCGGCGGCCGTCGGGGAGCTGGTCGTCCCGGTCCCAGCGCCATGCCGTGACCATCGCCAGTACGAGGAGCCGGCATGCGCGCAGCAGGTCGCGGTCGATGCCCGGACAGTGCTCGGCGACCTCTTCCGGCGCGTGGGCGAGGTCGAACTCGACCGGCCCGCGGCAGCACGTCTCGAGGTCGATGAACAGCAGCCCGTCCTTGGTGGTGAGCAGGTTGCCCGGGTGTGGTTCGCCGTGCAGCGGCTGTTCCGGGGTGCCGCGCCCGGCGGTCACCCGTCGCAGGCTCCGCAAGGTGTCGGCGAGCAGCCTCCGGTCCGCCTCGGCGAGCGCCGGAGTGCGGTCGCGGTCGGCGACGAGGCGCTGGGCCTGTTCGATCCGGTCCGTGAAGTGCGGGACCGGGACGTCGAGTGGGCGCATGCCGGCGTGCAGCCGCTGGAGGGCGTGGGCGTAGTCGGCCGGTGGGACCTCCGCGGGCGCCACGGGCTCGTAGTAGGTCCACAGGCTGATGGCGAAACCGTCGCGTACCTGCACGCGCGGCTCCACCCTGGGCTCGAGAGCCGCCACCGGGCATCCGGCCGCGGCGAGCCGCCGGGCGAGTCCGACCTCGAACCGCGCGACCTGGTGCGCGGCGGGCGCGGCCGGGGCCACCCGGGCCAGGACGTCGCAGGGCAGCAGCCGCACGGTGAGCTTGTTCGAGTCGTGCAGAACGGTCGCGTCGTCCGCCGGCAGGCCGAGTGCCGAGGCGGTGGACACGGCGGCGGCCACCGCACGCCGTACTTCCGGTGCCCGCATCGCAGCCTTGCCGCCTCCTTTTCCGGGCTCGCCACGGTCCTCCGGTCCGGCGGGAGCTCGCATCGCCCGGCCGCCGGCCGCCGGCCGCGTCCGCCGCGTCCGCCGCGTCGGCCGGGTTCACGGCCAGAGGTAGACGACCGCCGCGACGCAGGCCGTGGACGATCCCGCCATCCAGTACAGCGCGAAGGTGTTGAGGGGCACCTTCTCCCAGGGCTTCGCCTCCTGCTCCGCGATGTCCGCCGCGACCTTCTTCGCGACCGGCACCAGCATGATGACGAACATCAGCAGGGCACCGCTGTAGAAATACAGGGTGTGGGAGACCGAATAGCCGTTCATCGCGGCGTTGGGCAGCAGGAACACCCAGCCGGCCGCCGGGGCGGCGAACATGCGCCGTCTGGCCTTCGGCGTCGGCATGCACCAGTGCATCGCGGCCAGGTAGACGACGGTCGCGCCGGCCGCGATGAGCCACCAGTCGCCCGTGGTGAGATGAGCGGGCACGATCGGAGTTCCTCCTGCGGTGAAGACACGGCCTGCCCGGCCTGCTACCCCGGCCGGGCGTCCCGGTGGGCGGGACGCGAGCATACGCAGCCGGTCGCGGCGCGGTGACCGGCGGCGTCCGGCAGTGCGGCCGGACCGGACTCTGCCGCCCTCCGGCAACTTCCCGGGCCAAGGCCCGGCTCAGCTCCCGGCCGCGGCCCCGGTCAGCAACGCGTCGGGTGGGGCGGTCAGTTCGCGGCCGGTCAGGGCGCGCAGTACCGGGTAGGCGCGGGTGTCGCCGGCCAGGACGCCGCCGAGCAGGGTGCGGCCGTCGCGGGCGAGGACCACCTTGGCGTAGGTGCCCGCGCGCCGGTCCTCGCGGACGTACTCGATCGCCCCGCCGGTGCGGGCGTGGGCGTCGCCGAACCCGGCCACGTCCACGCCGAGCAGCTTCAGCCGGGCCGAGGTGTCCGCGCCGGGGAACGCCTCGCCCGCCATGCCGAGCAGTTGCCGGGCCACGGTCTCGGCCATCCGCAGGCCGGGGGCGGCCAGCCCGTGGCAGCGGCCCTCGACCGCGGCGCACTCGCCGATCGCCCAGATCCGCTCGTCCGCCGTACGGCACCACCGGTCCACCAGGAACCCGCCCCGTTCGGCCCGTGCCAGGCCGGCCGGAGCGGCGAGGTCGTCGCGGGGCCGTACCCCCGCGGAGAAGACGACCAGCGGGGCGTCGAGCACCGTGCCGTCGTCCAGGGACACCCGGGCCGCGCGGCCGTCCGCGCCCGCCTCGACACCGCGCAGCACGGTCGAGCAGTGCACGCGCACGCCCAGCCGTGCGATCGCCCGGGCCAGCACCCGCCCGCCGCCGGCGTCGATCTGCTGGGCCATCAGCCACGGCGCCATCTCCACCACATGGGGCCGCATGCCCAGCCGCCGCAGCCCGCCGGCCGCCTCCAGGCCCAGCAGGCCGCCCCCGACCACCACCGCGTCCCGGCCCGGCCGCGCCGCCGCCCGGATCGCGTCGATGTCCTCCACCGTCCGGTACACGAAGCAGCCGGGCAACTCCCGGCCGGGCACCGGCGGGACGAACGGCCGCGAACCGGTGGCCAGCACCAGCGCGTCGTAGCCGACCACACTGCCGTCGGCGCAGGTCACCGTCCCCGCCGCCCGGTCGACACCGGTCACCGGTGAGCGCAGCCGGATGCGCAGACGCGGGTCGCCGAGGACGTCGGGGCCCGCCAGCGCGAGGTCGCCGGCGCTCGCCCCGGCCAGCAGGGACGACAGCGCCACCCGGTCGTAGGCGGGCCGTGGCTCCTCGGCGAGGACGACGATGCGCCAGCCGCCGTCCCGGTCGCCGGCGAGCACCTCCTCCACCAGCCGGTGACCCGCCATGCCGTGGCCCACGACGACCAGCGTGCGCGTGCTCATCGGTTCTCTCCTTGTGCGGTGGCGGTGGCGGTGGCGCTGGCGCTGGTGCTGGGGCTGGTGGCGGTGGCGGGGCTGGTGCGGGTGGCCGTGCCGGTCGTGGAGTGCTGGGTCCGGGGCTGCGGCGCGGAGGAGGCGAGCGACGTGCACAGGCCGCGTACGACGGCCGCGCAGCTGCCGCATCCCGTCGTCGCCCGGGTGGCCCGGGCCAGGGCCGCCGTGTCGCGCGCGCCGCCGGTCCAGGCCCGCCGCAGCGCCCCGCGCGTGACGTTGTTGCAGTGGCAGACCACGGCGTCGTCGGGCAGTTCGCCGTCCCCCGCGTAGGTGCCCTCGGAGCCGGTCAGCAGGGCGAGCCGGTCCTCGGGCAGTACGGCGCCCGTCTCGTGCAGGTGGCCGGCCGCCGCGACCGCCGCCGCGGGACCGATGACGACTCCGCGGTGGATACGGCCCTCGCGCAGCGCCAGGCGGGCGTAGCGGCCGCCCGCCCGGTCGGTGAGCGAGACCGTCTCGTCGGCGGTCTCGTCGGCGGTCCTGTCGGTGGTCCGGGAGGCGGTCCCGGCGGCCGTCCCGGCGGTCGCCCCGCCGGTGGTGTCGCCGGTGCTTACGCCGATGGTTCCGTCGGCGGTCCCGTCCTCCCGGGCGGGGAGCAGGACCACGGTCTCGATGTCCCCGGTGCGGGGCCGCAGCACCCGCGGCCGGGGGCGGTAGGGGCGGGGCGACCCGGTGAGGACGCGGGCGAGGGCCTCCGCCTGCTCCCAGGCCGAGGTCACGGTGGAGCCGACGGCGCCCGCGTGCTCGGCGCAGTCGCCGATCGCATGGATGCGGGGGTCGCTCGTGCGCAACCGGTCGTCCACGACGACTCCATGACGTATCGTCAGGCCGCAGGCGCGGGCCAGTTCCGTGTCCGGCTCCGTCCCGGCGCACAGCAGTACGGTGCCCGCCGCCACCACCTGGCCGTCGTCGAGGACCAGCTTGCCCTGGACGTACTCGGCGGCCCGGCGGCCGAGGTGCACCGCCACGCCCCGTACGGCCAGCAGACCCGCGAGCACGGCCGAGGCCTCCTCGTCGAGGTGACGTTCCATCAGCAGCGGTGCGGGGTGGACCAGGGCCACCTCGTGCCCGGCCCGGCGCAGCGCGAGGGCCGACTCCACGCCGAGGACGCCGCCGCCGAGCACCGTCACCGGCCCGGGCGGCAGGGCCCGGCAGTCGGCGGCGGTGCGCACGGTGCGCACCCCCTCGGCCGGCCGGCCGCGCGCGGTGACCAGTCCGGGCACGTACGGCACCCGCGGCCGGGCCCCGGTGGCCAGGACCAGCACGTCCCAGGCCAACTCCCGGCCGTCCTCGGTGCGCACGGTGCGCCGGGCCCGGTCGACGCCGGTCACCCGGGTGCCCGTCAGCAGGGTCACCGCCGCGGGCAGGGCGGGCAGCCGCAGCCGCTCGGCGGGCAGCGTGCCGTCCAGGACCGAGCCGAGCAGGGCACGGTTGTACGGCGGGACCTCCTCGGCGCCGGCCACGGTGACCGTACCCCGGTGCCCGTACCGCACAAGGCGTGCGGCCAGCCGGTGTGCGGCCGGTCCGCCGCCGACCACGACGACGTCACTCATCACGGGCCCCCATCCGCCGGGGTGACGCGCACCGCGCTCACCTTGAACTCGGGCATACGGCTGCGCGGGTCCAGGGCGTCGCCCGTGAACAGGTTGGCGCGGGCGGCGCCGGGATAGTGGAACGGCACGAAGACGGTGTCCGCGCGCACGTCCCGGGTGGCGCGCACCCGGGCCCGTACGGTGCCGTGCGCCGAGGTGACCTCGGCGAGCTGCCCGTCGGCCAGGCCGAAGCGCCGGGCGGTGTCCGGGTGGATCTCCACCACCGCCTCCGGCGCCGCCGCCACCAGTTCGGGCACCCGGCGGGTCTGCGCGCCCGACTGGTACTGGGCGAGCACCCGGCCGGTCGTGCCGTACAGCGGGAACGCGGCGTCGGGCACCTCGGCGGGCGGACGGTGGTCCACCGCGGCGAACCGGGCCCGCCCGTCGGGATGCGCGAAACGGTCCAGGAAGACCCGGGGCGTGCCCGGATGAGGCCGTCGCCCACGGCGGCCCGTCCCCTGGGCGCCCGCATCCGGGCCGTCCGCGCCGCTCTCGGCGCCCGTGTCCGGGCTGGCTGCCCTGTCCTCGGCGTTCGTGTCCGGGCCGCTCCCGGCTTCCGCGCCCCGGCCGTCCACCCCGCCGTCGTCCGCCCCGTCCTCGCCGGCCGGGCACGGCCAGTGCAGTGCCTCGCCCGCGTCCAGCCGTTCGTAGCTGATGCCCGAGTAGTCCGCGACGCCGCCGGCGGTGGCCCGCCGCAGCTCCTCGAAGACCTCCCGGGGACGGGCCGGGAACCGGTCCGCGTCCTGCCCGAGCCGTACGGCCAGGGACCGCAGCACCTCCAGGTCGGTACGCACACCGGGCGGCGGCCGCAGATGGGCGCGGCGGCGCAGCACCCTGCCCTCCAGGCTGGTCATGGTGCCCTCCTCCTCGGCCCACTGGGCCACGGGCAGCACCACGTCGGCCAGCGCCGCGGTCTCCGAGGGCACGAAGTCGGCCACCACCAGCAGGTCCAGGGCGGACAGCCGGGAGGCGACGTGCGCGGCGCGCGGCGCCGACACCACCGGGTTGGAGCCGAACACCAGCAGCGCCCGCGGGCCGGACTCGGTGCCCAGGGCGTCCAGCAGTTCGTAGGCGCTGCGGCCCGGCCCCGGCAGCCGCTCGGCTTCGACGCCCCAGACCCGGGCCACGTGGGCGCGGGCCGCGGGGTCGGTGAGCGACCGGTAGCCGGGCAGCTGGTCCGCCTTCTGGCCCATCTCCCGGCCGCCCTGCCCGTTGCCCTGCCCGGTCAGCGTGCCGAAGCCGCTGCCCGCGCGCCCCGGCAGGCCGAGGGCCAGCGCCAGGTTGATGAACGCGGCGACCGTGTCGGCGCCCTTGCTGTGCTGCTCGGCGCCCCGGCCCGTCAGGACGTGGGCGCGGGCGGCCCCGGCCAGCATCCGCACCGCGGCCCGCTGGTCGGCCACCGGCACCCCGGTGACCTGTTCGACCCGCTCCGGCCACCAGGCCACGCACTGCTCCCAGGCGGCGTCGAAGCCGGTCGTGCGCGCATCGACGTACTCCTTGTCGAGGAGGCCCTCGGTGACCGTCAGGTGCAGCAGTCCGAGGGCGAGGGCCAGATCGGTGCCGGGGGCCGGCTGCAGGTGCAGCGCGGCCTGCTGGGCGGTGCGGGTGCGGCGCGGGTCGACGACGACGAGGTCCGCGCGCCGCAGATGACGCAGCAGGGGCGGCATCGTCTCCGCCGGGTTGGCCCCGGCCAGCAGCACCACGTCGGACTCGTCCAGGTCGGTCACCGGGAACGGCAGCCCGCGGTCCAGGCCGAAGGCGGCCGTGGCCGCGGCGGCGGCCGAGGACATGCAGAACCGGCCGTTGTAGTCGATCTGCGAGGTGCCGAGCGCCAGCCGCGCGAACTTGCCGAGCGCGTACGCCTTCTCGTTGGTCAGCCCGCCCCCGCCGAACACCGCGACCGCGTCCGCGCCGTGCCGGCCGCGGATCTCCCGCAGCCGGCCGGCCACCAGGTCGAGGGCCTCCTCCCAGCCGGCCGGGGCCAGTTCGCCGTCCGGCCGGCGCACCAGCGGGGTCAGCAGCCGGTCCGGGGCGCGCAGCACCCCGGGCGCGGTCCAGCCCTTCTGGCACAGGCCGCCGGCGTTCACCGGGAAGTCCGGGGCGGGCCGTACGGCCAGCTCCGCCCGGCGGCCGGAGAGCACGGTGGCGCACTGCAGCGCGCAGTACGGGCAGTGGGTGGCGCTCTCCGCGCTCTCCACCCCGCCCGCCCCCGCGTTGGCCGGCGCGCCCGCCCCTGCGTTCGCCACCTCGCCCGCCCCCGGGTTCCCCGCGCCCCACGCGCTCCCCGCGTTTCCCGTCACGCCGGGGTCCGGCGCCCGTTCAGCGGACATGGGAGGCACCCACCGGAGGGGAGAGGGCCGGCGGGCCGTCCGTGCGCTCGGCGCGCAGGTACACCACCCGGATCAGCACGGCGCACAGCCCGTAGAAGGCGAGGAAGGCGTAGAAGGCGGGCTCGCCGCTGCCCAGCGAACCGTAGGCCGAGCGGAAGGCCAGGTTGATGGCGACCCCGCCGAGCGCGCCCACCGCTCCCGCGATGCCGATGACGGCCCCCGACAGCCGGCGCGAGCGGGCGAAGGCCTCGGCCGCGTCGTGGCCGGAGGTGACGGCCCGCTCGGCCTGCCGGGCGAAGACCGCCGGGATCATCTTGTACGTCGAGCCGTTGCCGACGCCGCTCATCACGAACAGCGCGGTGAACCCGGCCACGAACAGCGCCAGTGACCCGGTGCGGGTGGCCACCAGCAGTACGCCGATGCCGGCCGCCATCCCCGCGAACGCCCACAGCGTGACCCGCGCGCCGCCCCACCGGTCGGCCAGCCTGCCGCCCGCCGGACGCGCCACCGAGCCGAGCAGCGGCCCGAGGAAGGTGAAGGACGCCGCCTGCAGCGGTGTGCAGCCGAACTGGCTCTGCAGCACCAGCCCGAAGGCGAAGCCGAAGCCGATGAAGGAGCCGAAGGTGCCGATGTACAGCAGCGAGATCCACCAGGTGTGGGCGTCGGCGGCGGCCTCCCGCTGGGCGCCGCGCTCGGCGCGCACCACGGCGACGTTGTCCATGCGCAGCGCGGCCAGCACGGACACCAGCGCGATCAGCGGCAGGTAGCAGGCGGCGACATACGCCGGGTGGGTGTCGCCGGCGAGGGAGATCACCAGCAGGCCCAGCAACTGCACCACGGCGACGCCCAGGTTGCCGCCGCCCGCGTTCAGGCCGAGCGCCCAGCCCTGCTGCCGCTGCGGGAAGAACGCGGTGATGTTCGTCATCGACGAGGCGAAGGTGCCGCCACCGGCCCCGGCGGTCGCGCCGATCAGCAGGAACACCCACAGCGGGGTGCCGGGACGTTGCACGAAGTACGTGGTCAGCGCCGTCGGCACCAGCAGGACCAGGGAGGCGAACACCGTCCAGTTGCGGCCCCCGAAGCGGGTGACCGCGTAGCTGTAGGGCAGCCGCAGCAGCGCCCCGGCCAGGGTGGGCACCACCACCAGCAGGAACTTCTCGTCCGGGGCGAAGCCCAGTCCGATCCCCGGCGACATGAACAGCACCAGGACCGACCACATGCTCCACACCGAGAAGCCGATGTGCTCGGACAGCACCGACAGCACCAGGTTGCGCCGGGCGACACGGCTGCCGCCGGCGGCCCACGCCTGCTCGTCCTCGGGGTCCCAGTTCTCGATCCAGCGCCCTCGGCGGGCGCGTGCGCGGGTCAAGGCTCCTCCTCGGCTTTCCGACGGGTCGAAGGGTCGTGGTGGATCGCGGTCGTCGCGGCCACACTCATGTCGCGGTCGCGGTCGCGGTCGCGGTCGCGGTCGCGGTCGCGGTCGTGGCCCGGCCACGGTCGTGGCAGGGAACCGTCCCGGCCCGTGACCGCGGCCGCGGCGGTCAGCGCAGCAGGGCCCGGTCCACCAGGGCCGCCGCGGCCCCCGTGTAACCGGCCGGGTCGCACAGGGCGGCCAGGTCGCCGGCGACGGCCGCCGGCAGGCCGGGCAGGCCGGCCAGTACCTCGGGCAGGGCGCGTCCGGTGACCTCGGCCTGCCGCGCCGCCTCGGTCAGCACCTCCTTGGCGCGCGCCTTGCCCAGGGCGGGGGCGAGGCGGGCCGCCACCCGCTCCGAGACGATCTGACTGCCCGTCAGGCCGAGGTTGGCGCGCATGCGTTCCGGCCGGGCCCTGAGGCCCTCGGCGAGTTCGGCCGCCGTGTGCGCCGCGCCGCCCGCCAGCCGCAGACACTCCCGCAGCAGCTGCCACTCCGCGTGCCAGGCCCCCGCGGACCGCTCGTCCTCGCTGACCAGGCACTGCACCAGGGCCGCCGAGAGGGCCGGCACCTGAAGGGCGGCGCTGCGCAGCAGCGTGGCCAGCACCGGGTTGCGCTTGTGCGGCATGGCCGAGGAGCTGCCGCGGCCGGCCGCGCCGGGCTCGGCGACCTCGCCGACCTCGGTGCGGGCCAGCGACTGCACATCGACGCCGATCTTGCCGAGCGCGCCCGCCGTGAACGCCAGCGCGGACGCCAGGTCCGCCACGGGCGTGCGCAGCGAGTGCCAGGGCAGCACCGGCCGGGCCAGGCCGGTCTCGGCGGCGTAGACGTCGACCAGGCGGTCCGCGTAGGCGCCCGGATCGGGCGCGCCGCCCGCGTCGAGACCGGCGTACTCCAGATAGCCGGCCAGGGTGCCGGCCGCGCCGCCCAGCGAGACGGGCAGCCCGCTCTCGTGCACGCGCGCCAGCCGGGTCTCCGCGTCCAGCACCAGCGCCCGCCAGCCCGCCGCCCGCAGGCCGAACGTCGTCGGTACGGCGTGCAGGGCGAGGGTGCGGCCGACGGCGGGCGTGTCGCGGTGCGCCGCGGCCAGCTCGGCGAGCGCCGACGCGCACCGCGCCAGGTCGGCGCGGACGATCGCGAGCGTGCGGGCGGCCACCAGCATGGTGCCGGTGTCCAGGACGTCCTGGCTGGTGGAGCCGCGGTGGACGTACTCGGCCGCCGCCGGGTCCCGTTCGGCCACCACCGCGGTGAACGCCTTCACCAGCCCGACGACCGGGTTGGCGGTCTCCCGGGCGGCGAGCGCCAGCGCCCGTACGTCGAGCAGGTCGGCGCGCGCCGCACGGGTGATGACCTCGGCGGCCCGGGCGGGCACCGTGCCCAGGGCGGCCTGGGCGCGGGCCAGGGCGGCCTCGGCGTCCAGCATGGCCTGCAGCCACGCCCGGTCGCCGGTGGCCGCCTCCGCGGGGGTGCCGGCCCGTACCGGTGACAGCAGCCCCACGTCCGCCGGGCCGCCCCCGGGCTCGTCCGCCGGGCCGCCTCCGGGCTCGTCCGCCGCCGTGGTGGGCGGAGCGGTCACACGATCACCCCGGACATCTCGCTGCCTGCCTCCACCGGGCGCACGCCGTCCGGTACGTGCGCCACCGGCGGCAGCGTCAGCACCGCGCGGGCGATGGCGTCGGAGTCGCCGAGGGTCACCGAGTCCACACCCGGCCGGATTCCGGCCGCGGTCACCCAGTGGACCGACTCGGTGGGCACCCCGTAGGCGAAGCGCCGCGGGTGGGCGCGGCCCCGGCCGTCCAGCAGCCGGTAGGGGCGCTCGGTGACGGCCAGGCCGCCGGTCTCGTAGTTCCCGCCGCCGGCCGCGGCGATGCGGTACGGCGTCGCCTGGTCGGTGTCCAGCAGGTGCTGCAGCAGCGGGTCGTCGGTGCGGCGCAGGTCCGGCTCGGGAAGGCGGGCCTCGATCAGGGCGCTCGCCCGCACCGCCTCGCCCGGCACCGCCGTGGACTGCGCGACGTACACCCCGGCGGTCGTGTCGATGCGGACCTGGGTGCCCGGGCCGGTCACGGTGAGCACGCCCGCCTCGATCAGCGCGATCATCTCCTCGATGCGGGAGGCGGGCGGGCCGATCGACAGGAACGCGTTCAGCGGCGTGTACCAGCCCTCGAGGTCGTCGCGGTGCGAGTCGCCGTCCAGGCCGCCGTGGTCGACCGCGAGGCGGATCTCGTTGCGCAGGTCGCGCAGCACGTCCAGGGCCGCCTTGAGCGGGCCGCTGACATTGCCCAGACGGGCCTCGCGCACGTCCTGGCGCAGATGGCCGAGCAGCCAGGCGGTGAAGTCCGCGCGGTCGGTGAACACCCGGTCGCCGTACGGCCGGGACAGCCGCTCCCAGCTCCAGCGCTCGGCGGGCCCGATGCCGTGGGCGTCCAGCAGCGGAGCCGGGTCGGCGTCGGGCGCCAGGGCCAGGAACCGCTCGGTGAACTCCTCCCGGGCGTGGTCCTGGCCGCGGGCGCTCAGCAGCGTGCCGTAGTAGACGCTCTCCACCTCGCGGGAGATCAGCGGCCACAGGTCGGCGGAGAAGCTGACCGGCCGGCCCTCCGCGGAGCGCTCGCGCAGCCGCGCGATGTACTCGGCGGTCAGCAGCCGCGGGAAGTAGCGGCCGGTGGAGCCCTTCTCGTTCTCGCCGCGCGCGTGGTACGGCACCCCGCGCCGGGAGAAGGCGTACAGCTTCGGCTCCCGGCCCGAGGGCCGGTAGACCAGGCCGCCGTCGGCGCCGGCGCGCTCGAAGCGGCCGCCGCGGCCCAGCGTGAACAGGGCCATGTGGTCGAAGAAGTTCAGACCCAGCCCGCGCAGCAGCACGTTCCGCCCGGGCGCGATGCCGCTCAGGTCGAGGTCGGCGGGGTTGGCCGGGGTGACGTAGGTCAGGTGGTGGATGCGCGACAGGCTCGCGGTGCGCGCCTCGCGCGCCGACAGCCGGGCCGGGACGTGGCCCTGCGCCATCACGATGGCGTCCAGCGAGTTCAGCCGGGTGCCGTTCTCCAGCCGGACGCCCTGCGGGCCGCCGGGCACGCCGTGGGTGTCGGCCGCGGCCACCGCCCGCGAGCGGTGCACCCGTACCTCGACGTGCGCGGGCGCGGCCGCGACGATGCGCTCGAAGCAGTCGTGCAGATAGCGGCCGTAGAAGGCGCGCGTGGGGTAGGAGTCGGGGCCGAGCCGCCGGGCCTCGGCCAGCACGGCCGCGTCGGTGTCGGCCGGATCGCCCAGCAGGGCCAGGCTCTTGGCCCACTCGTACAGGCTGGGCCCGGGCTCGACGGGCCCGTCGATGCGGGCGCTGTCGTCGGTGAAGACGGTGATCTGCGAGGCCACGGTGTTCATCAGCAGGTGCTGCGACTGCTCGGCGCGCCACACCTGGCCGGCGCCGGGGGCCGAGGGGTCCACGACGTGCACGGTGACCGACTCGTGGGCCCGCTCGTGACGCTCGTTGGCCAGCAGCCGTTCCAGCACCGACAGCCCGCGGGGGCCGGCACCGATGATGCAGACCTCGATGGTGCTGCGCATGCGGTTACTCCGTTTCTGGGCAGGGGCCGTCCGGCGGCCGGTGGAGGGGACCGGCCGCCGGACGCGCAGGGGGAGGTGGAAGGCACGGGAGCACGGGAGGAGCGGGAGGAGACGGGGCAACGGGTGCCCCGGAGCGCCGGGTGCCCCCGGGGCGCCGGTGCGGGCGGCGCGCGGACCGTACGACGGTCAGCCGTACGGGACCACGGGACCACGGGGTCACGGGGTCAAGGGATCAAGGGATCAAGGGGTCCGGTCGCCGGGGCCGGTGGCCAGCAGCCGGGCCAGCTCCAGGCGCTTGATCTTGGTGGTGGCGGTCTGCGGGAGGTCCTCGAGCCGCCACTGCACCGGCGCGGCCAGGGCCGGCAGGTCCACCACGGCCGTCTTCCAGGCCAGTTCGTCCAGCGGCGCGTCGTCGCGGGTGCACACCACCGGCACCGCGCGGCCGTCCGGGCCGGGGATGATGATGACCTCCACCAGCTCCGGCAGACGGGTGAACAGCTTGTCCTCGATCTCCAGCGTGGACTCGATGCCCGGGATCTCGTCGACCTCGCGGTCCAGCAGGTGCAGACAGCCGAACCTGGTGCGGTAGCCGAGGTCGCCCATCCGCCACCAGCCGTCGTTGACCTGCTTCTGCCAGCGCTGGTGCTCGCCGAGGTAGGTGACGATCCGGCCGTCGCTGCGGACCTCGATGAAGCCGGGGTTCTCCTTCGTCACCGGCTGCCCGTTGCGGCTGACCACCCGCACCCCGGTCATGCCCAGGAACGGCACGCCGACGCAGCGGCCGTTGAAGTCGGCGCCGTCCTTGAGCGAGTAGGTGCGCGCGGCGATCGGCCCGACCTCGCTCTGCCCGTAGGCCTGGGCGAAGCGCCGGCCCCGGCGGCGGGAGGCCTTCAGCAGGGTGTTGACGGTGCGCGGATGGATGGCGTCGAAGGTGCTGGAGAAGTACTTCACGTTCGCCAGCGGCCCGCGCGGGTCGTCGGCCAGCACCTCCCAGCGCAGGAACGTGTTGGGGTGGGCCTCGATGAAGCCCGGCGGGATCCGGCTGAACAGCTCGCCCACCGTCTCCGGGTCGTCGTCCTTCAGGATGATCAGCGGATGGCCCTGGAGGATGGAGATGGGCATCGCGGTGAACATCCGCGAGTGCACGAACGACACGTGGATCGCGACCGGTTCGCTGCGCCGTACCGCGCCGGCGACCACGGTGGCCTGCGGGCGGTAGCGGGCCTGGAAGCTCATGCCGGTGTGGACGGCGAGCTTGGGCGTGCCGGTGGTGCCGGAGGTGTGGGTGATGAGGGTCGGATGGTCGATCGGCATGGCCACCGCCGGCACCCGCTCCGCCCCGGCCAGGGAGGCGAAGGAGACGGCGCCGTCGTACTCGCCGGAGGCCAGCAGCACCGTACGGGACAGGTCGAAGACCTCGGCGGGCAGGTGGTGTTCGAGCTTGTCCCGGTCGGTGACGAGGAAGGGCCGGCCGACCCGGCGCAGCAGCTCGGCGACCGTCGCCCCGTCCAGCTTCGGCGACAGCAGCACCGGGATGGCGCCGGTGCGCGCGATGGCGCAGGCCAGCAGCGAGATGTCGAAGCCGTCGCTCTTGTGCACCACGACGTGGTCGCCGGGACGCACCCGGACGGACCACAGCCGGGAGGCCAAGTCGTCCACCAGGTCGGCCAGTTCGGTCAAGGTGGCGCGCCGGCCCAGTCCGGGGGCGATGTCCAGGTCGTGGTCGAGGATCACGAAGTTCGCCGGATGCCGGGCCGCCGCTCGGTCGAAGAGCGTGCCGAGCCGGATTCCCTTGCTGCCTATTCGCTGGAGAAACATGTAATCGATCTCTCGTCCATGGCTGCGGATTCCTGAAGGGGGGTGTGCCTGAAGTGCTGGTGTGCCTGGTGTGCCGGGTGCCGCATTACGGAACCGACGGGCCCGCCGTGCGCGTAAGCGTGTGCGCGTAACGGTGTGCGTGTGCGTACGGGTGTGCGGGTGTACGGGTGTACGTGAGCGTGCGCGGCGCATACGGCGGCTGCCGTGGTCGGTCAGTGGTCGGTCAGTTCTTCTCGATGACGTCCTTGATGCGGGCGAGTGTCGCGTCGAGGTCCTGCACGAGTTTCGCGGTCCACTCCTCGACGAAACGGACGCGGTCGGCCTCGTCGAGACCGGCGACGATCTTGTGGATTCCGGCGGTGGCCCGGCCCATGCGGAAGTGGTGGACGAGCCAGGAGGTGCCGTCGCCGGCGTCCTCGATGTCGAAGCCCCAGATCGACTCCTGGTCCTCGCGGGCGTGCGTGAGCATCATCCAGCGGAAGGTGCGGCCCGGCTCGGCGGCGACCACCCGGGCCTCGGTGTACCAGGTCCCGCGCACCAGCGGCGCCCAGCCGACGACGTCCTCGCTGCGCAGGTTCTCGCCGCGGAAGACGGAGCCGACCGCCGACGGCTCGCCGACGATCCACTCCCCGCCCATGCACTCAGGGCTCCACTCCTTGCTGCGGGCCAGGTCGCTGACCACCGCGTAGATCTCGGCGGGAGAGGCGGAGACGCGAATACGGGCGTCGAGTTCGAAGAGCGGGGATTTGTCGATGACGGTTTCGGTGGATGCTGTCATGGCGGCAATCCTGCCGACGCCCGCCAAAGGGCAGCAATCAAGCCGCCCGGGGTCCGTCAAGTCCCATTCCGGCCCACGGCGCTTTTTCGTGGGCCGTGGAATTCCGGCCGGAAAAAACGCCCGGGCGGCGCCACGACTTCACGTCGGGCGCCGCCCGGGCCCGGGCCGGTACGGACGGTTTTTCCAGCCGCATTTCCGGCCGCGTACGTACGTCCCTTCAGGCCTGTACGTCCCTTCAGGCCTGTACGTCCCTTCAGGTGCGTACGTCCGCTCAAGCGCATACGCCCGTTCAGGCGCGTACGTCGATGACGAGCTTGCCGCGCACCTTTCCCTCGTCCAGGCGGCGGTGGGCCTCGCCGGCCTCCGCCAGCGGCAGCACCTCGGTGGCCCGCGGGCGCAGCCGGCCGGACGCCAGCAGCCCGTTGATGCCGCGGGCGGCGTCGGCGAGCTGGGCGGTGTCGGCGTGCGAGATGGCGAAACCGTGCACCGAACGGTCCCTCAGATAGAGCGGCCCCACGGGCAGTACGGGCCGGGTGCGCAGCCCGGCCATCACCACGATCCGGCCGCGCCCGGCGAGCAGGTCCACGGCCGTCTCGAGGTCGTTGCGGCCGGAGGCGTCGACGTACACGTCCACCCCGCCGGGCGCGGCGGCACGGATCCGCCCGGCCACGTCGCCGCGGCGGTAGTCGACGACCTCGTCGGCGCCCAGGGACCGTACGTACTCCTCGTCGCGCCCCGAGGCGACGGCGATCACACGGGCGCCCGCCCGGGCCGCCATCACCACCATGGCGCCGCCCACGTTGCCGGCCGCGCCGAGCACGGCGACCGTCTCGCCGGCCCGCAGCCGGCCATGGGTGAACAGCGCCAGGTGGGCGGTGGCGGCGGGATGGGCCAGCGCCACCGCGTCCACCGCGTCCACGCCGCCGGGCAGGTGGTAGAGGCGGTCCACGGGCACCACGGCCTGCTCGGCGGTGGCGCCCTGCCGGCCGTCGTGGCCCAGGCTGTTGCACCAGACCCGGTCGCCGGGCCGGAAACCGACGGCGCCGGGGCCGGCCGCGGCGACCGTGCCGACCAGGTCACGGCCGATGACGAAGGGGAAGGTGACGGGGGTGCGCCAGGCTCCGGAGCGGACGAAGGTGTCCACGTGGTTGACGGCGCTCACCTCCACGTCGACCAGGACGCCGTGAGGGCCGGGCACGGGCTGCGGCAGCTCCCCGTGACGGATGACGTCGGGGGAGCCGAGCTGGGTGATGTAAGCGGCACGCATGGTGGCCGAGTCTGACAGCGTGGCACCGCCCGGGACATGGTGCGCGGTGATCCGGGCGCACGGTCCGTCAGGTCACTCCGCTGTCCCGAGTACGTGTGTCAACTCGCCCTCCCGGCAGAGGCGTTGCCGTCCGTACGCTCTGCCGTGTGTCCCTGCCCCCGCCCGGTTCCGGCTCCCTCTCCGCGTCCCCGCCCTCGCCTGCGGCGCCTCCGTTGACCCTGGCCGACGTCACGCCCGGCGATCCCCGGATGTCCGTGCACGTCCGGCCGCTGCTGCGGGCCCTGCGTCCGGCACTGACCGACGACGGCTTCGACCGGTTCGCCGCACAGGCGCACGCGCAGGGGCTGGTGTTCACCGCCGCCTACGACGCGCACGGCGGGTGCGTGGCGGTGGCCACCCACCGGGTGCTGGCGACCAGCCGCGGCCGGGTGCTCTTCGTCGACGACCTGGTCACCGACCCCGGCCGCCGCGGCGGCGGCGTGGGCGCCCGCCTCGTGGCGCACCTGACGGAACGGGCCCGTGCGGCGGAGTGCTGCCGCGTCGAGCTCGACTCCGGCGTCACCAACCAGGCGGCCCACCGCTTCTACCACGCCCGCCGCATGACCGTCTCGGCCTTCCACTTCGCCCTGGACGTGGGCGGGGAGGGTGGAGCGGACGGTTGAGACGGATGGGTGAGGCGGGATGGGGGAGGCGCGGCCGGGTGAGGCGCACCCGGGGGTGAGAGGCCGTGGGCCGCGCCTTGGCCGTCCCTTGGCCGGGCCTGGGCCCGTCCTTGACCGCCCGCGCCGAGCATGTGGGCACGTCCTTCCCACCCGTCCCCCACCCCAGCCCCCCAGCCGAGGAGACCACGACCGTGCCCGCTGCCGAACCCACCCCCGTCGACTTCTGGTTCGACCCCGTCTGCCCCTGGGCGTGGATGACCTCCCGCTGGCTGCTGGACGTCGCCGGGCAACGCCCCCTCGAGATCCGCTGGCACGTCATGAGCCTGGCCGTGCTGAACGAGGGCCGGGGCGACGACCTGCCCGAGCGCTACCGCCGGCTGCTCACCGAGGGCTGGGGTCCGGTGCGGGTGGTGACGGCCGCCCGGCAGAAGTACGGCGCCGACGTCACCGGAGCGCTCTACACCGCACTCGGCGAGCGCATCCACCGCCAGGGCCTCGGATACGGCCGGGAGGCGATCGAGGGCGCGTTGAAGGAGACCGGTCTGCCCGAGGACCTGGCCGACTGCGCGGACCAGGACACCTACGACGCCGCCCTGCGCGCCTCCCACCAGGAGGGCATCGACCGGGTCGGCCAGGAGGTCGGCACCCCGGTGATCGCGCTGCCCGGACCCGACGGCACGACGAGGGCGTTCTTCGGCCCGGTGGTCACCCCGGCGCCCAAGGGCGAGGCGGCCCTGCGCCTCTTCGACGGCCTGCTCCTGCTCGCCTCCACCCCGGGCTTCTACGAACTCAAGCGCTCCCGCACCCGGGGCCCGGTCTTCGACTGACCCGGGGCGACCCGGCGATCCGGTGTGACCCGGGGTGACCCGGCGATCCGGGGTGACCCGGGGGGCCGCTCCGGGCGGCCCAGCTCCTGCCCGGAGCGGCCGAGGGCCGGAAGAGCCCCCGCCGGCCTTCGGTCCCGGGGCGGCCGGACTGCCCGGCCCGGTTCTCGGTTCCGGGTCGAACCGGCCCGGGGCTCGGTCCGCGCGGTCGGTTCCACGCTGTCGGTTCCGGGCTGCCGGGGCCGGATCGGCCCCGGCCCCGGTTTCGATCCCGGGCCGCACCGCAATGGGCCGTCCGCCGGGCCGGAAAGCCATGGGAGCCCCCGGCCGGAGACCTTGTGACCCCCGCCGGAGAGCCATGGGCAGTCCCCGAGTCCCCGTTCCGTCCCTCAGGCCCGTACCCCCCGTCCCTCAGGCCCGTACCCCCGACGGTCCGCGCGGCTCCGACCCCGTGTCGGCCGCGCGGACCGTATCGCCGCGACGCGCCGCGGGTGCACCCGCCCGCCGGCGCGCCGCGGAGTCACACGGCCGCCCGTGCCCGCGGCACCGGGCGGCGGGCGGGTGCCGGGCCCGGCACCCGCAGCGCGGCCAGACCGAGCGCGGCGAAGAAGACGGCCCAGGCCGCCCACCCCGCCCAGCCCCGGCCCACACCCGTGCCGATCAGCGGCGGCCCGACCACGGTGGTGACGGCGAACCCCAGGTTGAACGCGGCCAGATGACTGGTCCGCCGGCCCTCCGGGATGTGCAGCAGGGCCGCTCCCGTCGTGCCCACGGTGATCAGCACCTCGCCCAGCGACAGCAGCACCGCCGCGGCGACCAGCACCGTCACGTCCAGCCGGGCGCCGCCCAGCGCGGTCAGCGGCACCGTCACCGCCCCCAGCCCCGCCAGCAGCCCGCCGCCGGCCATCAACGCCCGTGCCCGCCCCAGCCGTTCGGATCCCCGGCTCAGCCGCACCTGGAGGGCCACCACGACCAGCGTGTTGAGCAGCTGCACCAGCGTCACGGTCCACGCCGGAGCCTGGGTGCGCTGCACGATCCACAGCGGCACCCCGATGCCGAGCAGCAGCGCCGACAGGGTGAACGCCCCGTACAGGGCGGTCACGGCCAGGAAGGGCGGGTTGCGCAGGATGCGCGCCCGGCCGCCGGACGGCGCGGCGCCGGGACCGGTCGAGGCGGGACCGGCGGAGGCGGGAAAGCCGCGGCAGATCGCGGCGCACGCCAGGAACAGCACGGCCGAGGCGACCAGCACCGCCCGATAGGCCCAGGGCTCACCCACGGTCAGCGCCGCGCCCGCGGGCAGCGCGCCGACCGCCATCCCGGCGTTGCGCAGGGTCCGCAGCCGGGCCAGCGCCCCCACGGCCGCCGCGTCCCGCGCCCGGCTGATCAGCCCGGCCTCGATCAGCGGCCCGATGCCCCGGCTGAGCAGGCCGGCCACCGCCGCGGCGACGAGGGCCTGCCCGAAGGCCGCCACCGCGGACAGCGCGAGGAAGGCCGCGCAGCGCACCGCGAACAGTGCGCACAGCGCGGCGCGCACGCCGAGCCGTTCCGCGGCCCGGGCGATCGGCATCGCACCCAGCAGCGAGGCCGCGCCGGAGGCGGCGAGCACCACCCCGATCTGCTGGTTCGTCAGCCCGGCGGCACGGTCGAGGAACAGCGCCGACAGCGCGAGGTACATGCCCAGCCCCACGGCGTCGCACAGCCCCACGGCGTAGAACCGGCGCACCGCCGCCGCGCTCGTCGGAGCCGCGCCCGCCGCCGCGCTCGTCGGAGCCGCGCCCGCCGCCGTGTCCGTCGGAGCC
>NZ_JBJDQT010000037.1:20266-77793 GCF_044903565.1 Streptomyces sp. NPDC004065
GCGCGCCCGCCGCCGCGCTCGTTGGAGCCGCGCCCGCCGCCGCGCTCGTTGGAGCCGCGCCCGCCGCCGCGCTCGTTGGAGCCGCGCCCGCCGCCGCGCTCGTTGGAGCCGCGCCCGCCGCCGTGTCCGTCGGAGCCGCGCCCGCCGCCGCGCTCGTCGGAGCCGCGCCCGCCACCTGCCCGCCCGGCGCCGCCTGCCCGCCCGCCGTCG
Organism: Streptomyces sp. NPDC004065; assembly: GCF_044903565.1. NCBI lineage: Bacteria > Bacillati > Actinomycetota > Actinomycetes > Kitasatosporales > Streptomycetaceae > Streptomyces > Streptomyces sp. NPDC004065. The sequence continues at coordinate 20,477 of NZ_JBJDQT010000037.1, forward strand.
GCCCCGGCGTCTGCCCCGACGCCGGCTGCCCCGCCCCCGCCCGCTCGGCCGCGGGCCGCTCAGTCACGGTCCGCTCCCGTCGGGGCGTCGAAGGCGGGCACCAGCCGGATGCCCAGCGCCTGTTCCACCCGCGCCGACAGCGCACGGGCGGCGGTCGCGTCGGGTGCGGCCACCAGGAAGCTGGCCAGGTGCAGCGTCCGCTGCCGGCTCGCCCGCTGCCCGGGCGCGAACCTGGCGGAGACGTACACCAGTTGGGGGAAGGCGGACAGCACCTCCTGGACGGGCCGCTGCGCGGCCACCCGCCAGGAACCCGCCGGGATCGGCAGGAACCTGAGCAGCGCCGCGCGCCGGAAGGCGGGCAGGGCACTGGGCGGCAGACCCAGCGCGCTGCGGCCGATCTGCGCGGCGTAGTCGTACCCGGCCGCCACCTCGAACATGGCCGGCAGCGGCCCGCCCGCGCGCGCGTTGACCTCGATCACGCGGGGGCCGTCCGGCGTCAGGGCGATCTCCGTGTGGACCGCCCCGCAGGTCAGGCCGATCGCCCGGATGGCCCGGTCGGCGAGGTCGACGACGGCCGCCGTCGTCGCCTCGTCCAGCCGGGACGGCAGCACGAGGCCCTCCTCGGCGTAGCCGTGCTCCAGCGGCAGCCGGTCGGAGACGGCCAGGTGGTGGGCGGAGCCGGCGGCCAGCAGCGACTCCACACTGCAGTAGGAGGCGTATCCGCTGTCGCCGTCGGCCTCCAGGTCCAGCCGCTCCTCGAGCAGATAGGCGTCGTCGGCCTGGAGGAAGGCGGTCTTCTCGGCGCGCGCGGCGGTGAAGGCGTGGATCAGCTCCGCGTACGTCGACACCAGGCGCACGCTCTGGCTGCCCGCGCCCAGCGACGGCTTGAACACCCCGGGCAGGCCCACACGGGCGGCGGCCGCGGCGAGGTCCCGCTCACTGGTGATGATCTCGAAGCCGGGCGAGGGGATGCCGTGCTCGGCGAAGAGCAGCCGCTGGCGGGCCTTGGACTGGGCGACGGCGACCGCCTCGGGCGCGTTGCCGGGCAGGCCGAGCCGGTCGGTGATCTCCGCCTGGGGGCGCAGCAGCAGCTCGGAGTAGGTCACCACGCCGTCCACGGGGCGGCGTTCGTGCAGGCGCAGGGTGGCCTCGACGGCGGCGTCGAGGTCGGCTGCGGTCAGGAACTCGCCGTCGAGTCCGCGCCTGCGGTAGTCGGCGCGCACCTCCTCGGGACCGCGCCAGGCCGTGACGAGGACGACGCTGACGGTGCCGGTCACGGTGGACAGCGAGTCGAGCGCCTCGCCCGGGGCGTGGCCGCCGATTCCGGCGAGGAGTACGAGGTGGGGGGAGCCCATGGAGCCCATGGTGATCAGGCCTTTCAGCTGAGGACGGGGAACGGGCCGCCGGCGACGGGACGGGGGACGGAACCGGGGACGGCACCGGGAAAGAGGCCGGGTACGGGACCGTGGACCGGGCCAGGTACAGGGCCGGGTACGGGACCGTGGACCAGGCCGGGTACGGGGCCGGGGACCGGGCCGGGTACGGGACCGGCAGCCGTACGGACAAAGGCCAGCAGCTCGGCGACGAGGTCGTCGAGCCGCTCCTCGAGGAAGCGCAGCGGCTCGCCCGGCGCCAGGTCCGCGGCGGTGGTGGCGACCTGCGTGGGCGTGGACCACCCGCCCAGCGCCCGTACGACGGTGCGCAGTTGGTCGCAAGCGCTGCCTGCGCCGCGCGGGCCGCCCCCGGCGGCGATCAGCCCGACCGGCCGCCCGGCGAACGCCTCGCCGGTGAGGTGGTCCAGCGCGTTCTTCAGCAGCGCGCTGTAGGAGCCGTGGTAGACGGGGGTGGCGAGCAGCACGGCGACGGATCCGGCGACGCGGGCGCGCACCTGGGCGGTCTGGCTGCCCGGGGGCGGGTCGTCGTAGTCCTCCAGCGCGTGCGGGTGCGGGAACTCCACGGCCAGGTCGACCAGGTCGAAGCGCGCGCCGGCCCGCTCGAGGCGTTCCCCGGCCCGCAGCAGGACCTCCCGGCTCACGGACTCCTTCGCCGCGCTGCCGAGCATGCCGAGGATCATCGCGCCGCTTCCGTCAGGCCGGCCGGGCCGGTGACGACCCGCACCTCGCGCTCGGCGCGGGCCAGCAGCCGGACGAGTTCGGCGTGGGAGTCGTGGGCGAAGACATGCGTGCTGACGCCGGTGCCGGAGAACCGGGAGACGGGCAGCACGTCCCCGACCCGGACCCGCACGGAGCGGAACCAGGCGTGCGGAGCGACCGCCGAGTCGTCGAACTCCAGCAGCCTGCCCCCGGCGCTGTAGTGCACGGTCCAGCCGGCGTGCGCGGCCACGGGGTCGCGGCGGCCGGAGCGGGGATCGGCGCCCGCGTCGGCGAGGATCTTGGCGTGGTCGAGGTCGATGCCGGTGGTGGCGCGGAACGCCTCGGCGACCCCGGCGCCGCCGGGCCGGGCGGCCACCTCGCAGAACGTCGGGCGGTCCCCGGTGAGGAACGCCTCCAGGTGCAGCACCCCGGAGCCGACCTCCCAGGCGTCCACCACCTGTTCCAGCAGGCGCCCGGCGGCGGCGCGCAGCGCGGGGTCGGCGACCGTCGCCGACGACAGCGGCTGCCCGCGCCGCAGCGCCATGGTGTCGCGTTCGTAGAGGGAGACGTTCCACACCGTCTCGTCCCGGTGCACCACGGCGTCGATGTGGCACATCGGCGCGTCCACGAACTCCTCGCACAGATGCGTGCCCGGGGTGAACTCCTCCCGCAGCCAGGCCTGGACGTCGTACCACCCGGACAGCACCGCCACGCCCCGCGAACCGGAGTCCGCCCGCGGCTTGACGACGATCTTGCCGTGGCGGTCGAACAGCGCGAGGACGTCCTCGGGGCTCTGCACCAGCAGTCCGTCGGCGCAGCGGATGCCGTGCCGGCGGGCGATCCGCTTCATCACCGCCTTGTCCACGAAGCGGCGGATCCGCTCGGGCCCCTCGCCCGCCGTGCCGAGCAGCGCCCGCAGCCGGGCGGCGGGCTCCTGCAGATGCTCCGACAGGGTGGCCACCCGGTGCACGGGATGCGCGGCGTGGACGGCCCGGGCCAGTTCCCGCAGCGCGAACTCGTCGCCGAGATCGGTGCGTACGGTCAGGTCGGCGGGACCTGCCGCGCCGGCCGGGCCTGCGGGACCTGCCGCGCTTGCGGGACCTGCCGGGTTTGCCGTGCCGGCCGGACCTGCGGGGCCCGCAGGTCCCGCAGGCCCGGTGGTCCCGGGGGAGTCCTCGGCCGCCGACAGCACCGACAGGCGGAAGTCCTCGGCGGGCAGCAGCCGCGAGCCGTCCGCGGCGGTCCAGGTCGCGGCGCCGACGCGGTCCAGCAGCAGGACGTGGGTGCGCCCGAGCGGGGTGGTGCGCAGCACCAGGGAGCGTTCCAGCCGGGCGGCGGCCCGCCGGGCCCGCTCGCGGCCGTCCGCGACGACCGTGTGCCGCAGCCATACGGCGGGTCCGGGCGCCCGCCGGACATGGCCGGCCGGGGCGAGGACCTCGGCACGGAACAGTCCGGGCCAGGTGCGCAGCCGGTCCTCGGTCGTCGCCTCCACCACCCGCAGCGGCCCCGCCGGCGTGCGCAGGCTCCGCTGCACCGCGACGGCCTCGCGCCGACGGCCGCGCGGACGGTGGCCGAGCGCGGCCCCGGCGGCCTCGGCGACCAGGCCGCGGGTGTGCACGGCGTCGTACAGGTCGAGGGTCGCGGCGTCCAGGCCCGGCCGCAGCAGCGGCGGCGCGGTGGCCGCCCGCCCGGCGGGGAAGAAGCAGCGCACCACGCCCGACAGCCCCGCCTCGCGCACCGCGCGCACGGCCCGCTCGGCGAGCCCGGCCCGCTCGGCGGCGGCCAGGGCGGAGGGACACAGCCGGGCGTCCGGCTCCTCGTCGATCACGGCCAGGGCCCGTACGTCGCCGCGGTGCGCGAACACCACCACGGTGTGCCCGGGCACCTGATCCCCGGCGGAGTCCGGCCGGTCCTCGGCGGCGTACGGCAGATCACCGGCGCCGTGCGGCAAGTCACCGACGGCGTACGGCAGATCACCGGCGCCGTGCGGCAAGTCACCGGCGATGTACGGGAATCGTCCGGTGCCGTGCGGCAAGTCACCGGCGACGTACGGGAATCGTCCGGTGCCGGACGGGGGATCACCGAATGGCGGATCACCGATGGCGGGCGGCGCCGCAGTGACGTTTCCGTACCGGTCCTCGCGCAGTTGCCGGGCCACCGGCACCGCGGAGAAGGAGAGCGCGGCGCGCACCGGCAGCCAGGCGTGGATACGGCGCGCGGCCGCCCGTACCTCCCGGGCCGTCGCCGCGCCGCTCCACCACCCGCGGCAGCGCTCGCGCCACAGCGTCCGCGCCGCCTCCTCGCCGCCGGGGCTCCCGGTCCACACCACGCTCACCCGCGCGGTCACCGCCCCCACGGCGGTCAGGATCCGTTCGGCCGGCTCCTCGTCCCCGAGCAGCAACAGCAGGTGCTCCCCGCAGGGGACGCCGGCGGCTTCGTCCAGCCGGTCGCCGCCCGGCCCGGCGGGCTCGCGCGTACCGGCGGGCAGGCCCGGACCGGCGGGCAGGCCCCGACCGGCTGACTCGCGCGTACCGGCGGGCAGGCCCGGTCCGTACCGCCCGGCGGGCTCGCCCGGCCCGGCCTCCCCGGCCAGGGGCTCCAGCCGGAGTGCGTGCAGCGCGCGCCGGGCGGCCTGTGCGGCGGTGCGCGCGGCCTCCTCGCCGTCGCGGCCGCGGGCGAGCACGTGGCCGAACCGGTCGTGGTTGGTGCGCAGCGCCCGCACCCGGTCCCCGGGCCCGACCGCGAGGTCGGTCTCGATCACCTCGGGGGTGAGCCCGTCCGCCGGCGCGGCGCCGCGCACCACGGCGTCCACGGGCGAGTACAACTGGTGCAGCGCCACCACCGATTCGGCCGGCGCGGCCTCCCGCACCGGTTCGCCGACGGCCAGCGCCACCAGGTCCCGGGTGAGGGAGCGGCCCAGCGCCAGCGACATCTGACGGGCCACCACATGCCCGGCCACCCGCCCGTTGACCTCGATCAGCTCGGGCCCGGTCGGGGTGAGCAGCAACTCGGCGTGGACGGCGGAGCAGCGGATGCCGAGCGCGCGCACGGCGTCCAGCACGAACGCCCGCGCCGCTCCTTCCTGTTCGATCCGGGCCGGGAAGTGGCCGCCGAGTTCGGCGGTCAGGCCGGGCGGGGCCGGCAGCCGCTCGGCGAACCCCAGCAGTACCGTGCGCGCGCCCTGCACCAGCAGTTCCGCGCTGACGTGCCGGCCCACCACGTACTCCTCGACCAGGGCGCGCGGCGGCCTGCCGTCGTCCCCGGCCTCGGCGCCGAGCACCTCGGCCAGGGCCCGGGCCGCCTGCTCGCGGCTCCAGGCGACGCTCACCCCGGCCGACCAGCCGCCCGCGGTCGGCTTGACCACGACGGGCAGCCCGATCGCGTCCACGGCGGCCAGCCCCTCGGCCTCGGTGGCCGCCACGCCCCAGCGCAGCGACCCGATGCCGTGCTCGGCCAGCCGGGCCCGTACGGCGGCCTTGTCGCCGAGCAGCCGGGCCGTCTCCGGGGACTCGTGGGGCAGACCGAGGTCCCGGGCGAGCCCGGCCGCGGCCCGCAGGTGCACCTCGTCGCGGCAGATCACCCCGTCGGGCGGCACCGGTCCGAGCCTGCCGCGCAGCCGGTCCGCCAGGGCGCCGCCGGCGGTCAGGGGCACCTCGAGCAGGCGCGCGGCACGCGCGGAGAGCTCGAATCCCGGCTTTCCCCGGTAGGCCCCGAGATCCGCGGTGACGAAACTGACCTCGATGCCCGCGTCGGCCATCTCCGCGACCATGTCGAAACCGCGGACGGACGCCGTTTCCACCAGCACTATGTGCACGCCGCTCAGCTCCCCGGACCGGTTCCTGCGATGTCGGGAAAGACTCCGCCCACCGGCCGCGGGCCCTCAAGCGCGCCCGGCGGAATCGGTCAGGTGGGCGCCGGACCTGGCCGTCAAGGCGGAAACGGCGAATACGTGAAGTTGCCACATTGACGGCCGCCGGCTCGTCACCGGCCAATGCGCCCGCCTAATTTCGGCCTCCGACGGCCCCCATGCCCCCATGCCCCGAAGCCGCAGAGCCCCAAAGCCCAGTGGCCCGAAGCCGAAAAGCCCCAAAGCCCCCAAGCCCCCAAGCCCCCAAGCCGAATAGCTCGAACCCCGAAGCCCCGAAGCCCCGAAGCCCCGAAGTCCCGACAGCCGAGAAAAGGACGAGACGGCGTGCGCACCATTGACCTCCCGGCCTGTGGAGCAGGCCACTCCGCTCCACTCACCCATGTGGCGTTCCGACCCGACGGACAGCGCCTGGCCAGCTGTTCCTACGACGGCACGGTGATCGTCTGGGACACCGGCGACCCCCCACGTCCCGCCCCCCTGGCCCGGCTGCGCCACCGCCGGCTGGTCAACGCCTGCGCCTGGAACCCGGCCGACCCCGAGGTCCTGGCCACCGCCTCGGCGGACAAGACCGTCGCCGTCTGGCGGGTGGACGACCGCGGCCGCAGCAGCCTGCAGACGGTGCTCGCCCGGCACACCGACGACGTCAACTCCGTGGCCTGGCTGCCCGACGGCGCCCGCCTGATCTGCGTGTCCGAGGACGGCCGCGCCACCCTGTGGTCGGCGGCCGACGGCGGCTTCCTCGCCGAGATCGGCGCGCACGAGGCGCACTGCATGATGGTGTCCGTCAGCGCGCAGGGCCTGGTCGCCACGGTCGGCGAGGACGGCCTGGTCGCCGTCGCCGACCCCGACGGCGGCACCGGGGGAGCGGTCCGCCGCTACGACTGCTCCATCGAGGGCTGCGCCTGGTCCCACTCCGGCCGGCTGCTGGCCGTGGCCCGCGACGACGGCGTGGTGGACCTGCTCACCCCCCGCCTCGAACCGGTACGCACCGTCGCCGTGTCCACCTCGGCGGCCCGCGCGGTCGCCTGGGCCGAGGACGACGCGCACTTCGTCGTCGGGGCCTACGACGGCTCGCTGCACTGCTTCGACACCGACGGCACGCTGCTGCACCGTGTCGAGGACCGCCGGCTGTGGCCGCGCTCGGTCGCCGCCGCCCACGGACTGCTGGCCGCCGGCAGCTTCTGGAACGGCCCCCACCTGTACGAACTGTCCACCGGCCGGCCCGTCTTCACCCCCACCGCCGCCACCCACGGCTCCAACGCACTCGCCCAGGCGGCGGACGGCGACCTCCTCGTCGGCACCGACTCCGGACTCCTGCTGCGTCTCACCGAACGCCTCACGGGCCGCCCCGATGTCCGCGTCACCCGGCTCACCGACGGCCCCGTGCTGTCCCTGGCCACCGACGGCACCACCGACGGCACCACCGACGGCACCGTCGTCCACGCCGGAACGTACTCCGGACACGTCCTGCGCCACGACGAGCGCGGCACCCGCACCAGCGAGGCCCTCGGCGCCCCGGTGCCCTCCCTCACCGTGCACGACGGCACGGTCGTCGCGGGCACCTACAACGGCGAGTTCCTCCTGCTCGACCCGCACACCCTCGGCGTCACCGGGCGCGTACGGGCGCACGACGGGTCGGTGAAGTCCCTCGCCCCGCTGCCCGGCGGATTCCTGTCGGCGGCCACCGACCGCACCGTCGAGGCCGGCGGGCCGCGGGCCCGCACCCGGCTGTGGGAGCACGGCAACCTGGTCAACGCGGTCGCCGTCCTCGGCGCCGAGGTCGCCGCCAGCGCCTCGCGCGACCACACCGTCAAGACCGGCAGGCTGCGCCGGCGGCCGGACGGCGGCTGGCACGCCGAGGACGTACGGACCCTGCTCGGCCCGGACGAGTCCGTCAAGTGCGTGGCGCTCCTCGGCGACGCGGAGGCGCCCGTCGTCCTCGCCGGGAGCTACGACTTCGGCCTGTACGCCTGGCAGATCGACTGGGACGACGCGCAGACCACCCTCGCCTCGGGCGGCCTCCTGGCCGAGTTCGGCCAGGGCCTGTCGTGCATGCTCCGCCTGCGCGACGGCAGGGTCGCCGTCGCCGGCTGGGACGGACGCCTGCTGCTCGTCACCCTCGACGCGGCCGGCCGCCCCGCCGTCCAGCGCACCTGGCACCTGAACGACCTGCTCGCCACCCCCCACCGGACCCCGGCCACCTCCCACCCGGCCTCGGCCACCCCCGACCCGGCCTCGGCCACCCCCGACCCGGCCTCGGCCACCCCCCACCCGGCCTCGGCCACCTCCCACCCGGCCTCGGCCACCTCCCACCCGACCTCGACCACCCCGAATCCGACCGTGCCGGCCCCCTCGGCCGCCTCCACCGTGGAAAGCAGGGCCGCGTGAACCGCGTCACCGCACTGCCGAAGACCGCCGCCGTCCGCGCCCGGGTGCCCGTCACCCTGCACCGCGCGGCCGGCCGCACCGCCGAACTGGTCACCTTCCACGACCTGCCCGACGCCGGGGAGCACATCGCCTGCGTCGTTCCCCACGCCCCCGGCACCGCGCCCCTGGTGCGGCTGCACAGCGAGTGCCTGACCGGGGACGTCCTCGGCTCCGCCCGCTGCGACTGCGGCCCCCAGCTCGACGAGGCGCTCGGCGCCCTGGCCGCCGAGGGCGGCGTCCTGCTGTACCTGCGCCAGGAGGGCCGCGGCATCGGCCTCTACAACAAGCTCGACACCTACGTCCTCCAGGACCAGGACATCGACACCTTCCGCGCCAACCGGCTCATCGGCCGGGGCGAGGACGAACGCGACTACCGGGCGGCGGCCGCCATGCTGCGCGCCCTGCGCCTGCCCCGCATCCGGCTGCTGACCAACAACCCCGACAAGGTGCGGCAGTTGCGCGAGCTCGGCATCCGCGTCGAGGCGGTCGTGCCCACCGGCGTCCACCTCACCCCCGACAACGCCCGCTACCTGTCCGCCAAGGCCGGCAGCGGCCACACCCTGCAGCTGCTGACGGGGGCCGGCGCATGAACCTCCAGGACATCGCCCGCTCACCGCACTTCGCGGAGCACGCCGCCCTCGCCGACCCGGCCCGCGTCCACCCGTACGGGGCCGACCCGACCGCAGTGGCCGACCCGACCACAGCGGCCGACCCGACCACAGCGGCCGCCCTGCCCGCCGGGACCGGTCTGCCCGCCGGGACCGGTCTGCCCACCGCGGCCGACCTGCCGCGCCTGGCCGCCGCCGTCGAGGACCCCGCGCTGCCGCTGCCCGTCCGGCTGGCCGCCGGGGGCGTGCTGGCCCTGCTCGGCGACCCGCGCATCACGCCCGTACCGGCGGTGTGCCACGTGCCCGGCGGCCGGGTGCCCGTCGGCCTGCCCGCCGACGAGGTCCCCTACGTCACCCGGGCCTGGGCCCACCGGGGCGTGGAGGAGTCCTGGATCGTCAAGGAGACCCCGGAACACACCGTGGAGCTGGCCGACTTCTGGATCGCCCGCTACCCCGTCACCAACGGCGAGTGGCGCGCCTTCCTCGCCGACACCGGCCTCGAGGACCGGCCCACCACCTGGTACCTGGGCGCCTACCCCTGGGACCGCTCCAACCACCCCGTCGCCGGCATCCGCCCCGAGCACGCCGACGCCTACGCGCGCTGGCTGAGCGAACGCACCGGCCACCCCTGGCGGCTGCCGGCCGAGGCCGAGTGGGAGTACGCGGCCAAGGGCCCCGAGGGACGTCCCTATCCGTGGCCGGGCGGCTTCGACGCCGACGCCGCCAACACCCGCGAGAGCGGCGTGCACACCACCACCCCGGTCGGCGCGTTCCCCGCCGGCAGGTCGCCGTTCGGGGCGTACGACATGGGCGGCAACGTCGAGGAGTTCACCGCCGACGACTACGCCCCCTACCCGGGCGGACGGCACGTCGAGGACCACCTGACCGAGTCGATGGGCTCCTACCGGGTGGCGCGCGGCGGCAGCTTCGCCCGCTTCGGCGACCTGGCCCGCACCCGGCGCCGGCACGGCCCGTTCCCCGGCCCGCTGTACCCGGTCGGCTTCCGCCTGGCCACCGGCACCCGCCCGTCACCGGCCACCACCACTCGCTCGTCACCGGCCACCGGCACCCGCCCGTCACCGGCCACCACCACCCGCCCGTCACCGGCCACCGACGAGCACCGTCCGTCACCGACCCAACCGACCCCCGAGGAGCGTGCGTCATGACCGCCCCCGCCCCGGCCCTGCTGCCGCCGCCCCCCGTCACCCGGCGGTGGGAGATCGAACGGGTACTGGCCGAGCGCCGGCCCGAACCGGCCGACATCGAGGCCTCCTTCGGCACCCTGGAGCGGCGCGCCCACCGGCTGCTGCCGCACCTGGCCGTCATCCGCCGGGCCATCGGCTCCACCCCCCTCGTGCCGGTGCCCAGCCTGGCCGGCCGGGGCACCGTCTGGCTCAAGGCGGAGGCCGCGAACCTCACCGGCACCGTCAAGGCCCGTACCGCCTACGCGCTGCTGTGCGCGGCCGTGGCCCGCGCGGGCACCGCCCGGCTGAGGCTGGTGGAGTACTCCGGCGGGTCCCTGGCCCTCGCCCTGGCGGAGATGTGCGCGACGACCGGGATCGACCTGCACCTGGCGGTGCCCCACGGCAGCCCCGGTCGCCTGGTGGACGCCCTGCGCCGGCACGGGGCGCGGGTCAGCCACGGACGGGAGGGCGAGGGCTTCCTCGGCGCGATGAACGAGGCGGTGCGCGTCGCCGAGGACGAGGGACGGCACCTGCTGTTCCAGCACTGCGCCCCCGAGGCCGCCGCCGTGCACCGCGAGCACACCGGCGCCGAGATCGTCGCCCGGCTGGTCCAGGAGGGCGTGGCCCCGCTGGGCCTTGCCGCCTCGGTCGGTTCCGCGGGCACCCTCGTCGGCACCTTCCAGGCCCTGCACACCCGCTGGCCCGGCTGCCGCGCCGTCGCCGTGTTCCCCGCCGAGGCGCCCTACGGCGACGTACGCGCCCCGCACGGCGCACCCCGCATGCACGGCACCGGCGGCCTCGGCCACGGCCTCAAACAGCCCCTGCTCGCCCCCTACGAGGACGACGTCCACTTCACGGGGATCGGCTACGCGCACGCCCTGGAGGCGATGCGGACACTGTGGCGCACCCAGCGGATCGCCGTCTGCTCCAGCGCCGCGGGCGCCTATCTCGCCGCGTCCCGCATCGTCGACGAGGGCCCGCGCCAGGGCCACGCCGTGGCCGTCGCCGCGGGTCGCGGAACCCCCGAGGAGTGGGCCCGTGCGAACGCCGGCTGACTCCGCGCCCACCGAGCCGACCCCCGCGCCCACGGAGCCGTACGCAGGGCCCACGGAGCCGTACTCCACGCCCGGCCCCCCGGACCAGGAAGCCGAACACCGGGACCCGGGCCCGGACCTGGACCTGGACCTGGAGCCGAACCCGACCCCGAACCCGACCCCGAACCCGACCCCGAACCTGGCCGCGAATCCGGACCAGGACCCCGGCTACCCGGCCTACCGCCGGATCGTCGCCCGCTCCTTCGGCGCCTGGTACGGCCAGGGCCGCGACTCGTGGACCGGCGACGCCACCGGCGAGGAGATCACCCGTTTCGTCCAGGCACAGATGGAGGCACGGCCCCGGGCAGGGGCAGGGGCAGGGGCAGGGGCAGGGGCAGGGGCAGATACCCGTACCGGTACCGGTACCCCCTCTCGACGCCTCCGCCTCCTGGACGTGGGCTGCGGCCGGGGCCGGCAGAGCGCCGACCTCGCCGCCCGCCTGGACGCCGACGTCACCGGGGTGGACCTGCTCGACGTGTGGGACGCCCCGCCGCCCGCCCGCGGCCGGGTCCGCTTCGTCCGGGGCGACTTCCTCGGCCACACCGCCGACGCCGGCCTGCTGGACGCGGTGGTGGACAACGGCTGCCTGCACCACCAGCGCCGTACCGACTGGCCCGCCTGGGCGGCGCACGGCGCCCGCCTGCTGCGTCCCGGCGGCGTCCTCATCGTCAGCGTCTTCCTCAGCCCCGTGGGCGAGGTCACGGCGCTGCCGCTCGAGGACGGCCGGCTGAACTGGTGGCTGACCGAACAGGCCGTCACCGGCCTGTACACCGGCGCCGGGCTCGCCCCCGCCGGCCGCGCGGTGATCGACCGCGACTTCCGGTACCGGGGCCACCGGCTGTTCTACCTGGCACTGGCCTTCCGCAAGGCCGACGGGTGACACCGCCCCACCGTCTCGTCGTGAAGGGACGACACATGCTCAAGGAGATCGACCTGGACCGGCCCGGCAGCCGCGACCGTCTGCGCGGCGCCCTGCACGACGGCTTCTTCCTCGTGCGCAACACCGTTCCCGAAAGCCTCCTGGACGAGGCCTACGGCTTCCTGCGCGCCTTCTTCGCCCTGCCCGCCGCGGACAAGGCGGCCTGCCGCATCCCCGGCACCAACGGCCAGTCCGGCTACACCCCGCCGCTGGTGGAGCACGCCGAGAAGGGCACCGTGCCCGACTGGAAGGAACTCTTCCACTGGGGTGCGCCGCTGCCCCCGGCCCACCCGCTGCGCAGGCGCTTCCCCGACCGCTACCCCGACCCGTACTTCCCCGACCACCTGGTGCCCGGCATCGGCTCGGCGCTGCGCGAACTGCACACGCGCACCCTGCACTTCCAGTACGACGTCGTACGCACCGTGGCCGACGCGCTCGGCGCCCACCCCGACTACTTCGCCGACATGCTGGAGGACGGCCCCGTCGTCAACCGGGCCACCTGGTACCCGCCGATGGACCAGGCCCCCTCCGACCGTCATGTGTGGGCGGCCGAGCACCAGGACTTCGACCTGATCACGGCGCTGCCCCGGGCGACCGCGGCGGGCCTGGAGGTCCTCCTCGACGGCGAGTGGCTGCCCGTGGACGCGCCCCGCGGCTACGCCGTCGTCAACGTCGGCATGGTCCTGGACCGGCTCACCAACGGCCTGGCCCGCGCCGCCGTCCACCGCGTGGTGGCCCGCCCCGGCGGGACCGAGGGCCGTCTGTCCCTGGTGCAGTTCTGCCACCCGGCCCCGTGGACCACCCTCACCCCGCTGCGCATCCCGGGAGCCGAGGACCGCCCCCTGCGCTTCGCCCCCCTGACCGCCGACGAGCTGTTCCAGCGCACCATGTACCGCATCAACCGCCTGGACGCCCCGCCCCTGGCGTCCACCCCCCGATGACCGCCCCCGCCCCGGACACCCCCCGGGCCCCCGCCCCGCCCGACCGCCCCGCCCCGCCCGAACACCCCACCAAGTCCGGCCGCCCCACCACGACCACGCCCGCCGCCCCCACCCGGCTCGCACGCCCCGCGCCTCCCGCGCCCCTCGTGCCCCCCGCACCCTCCGTGCCCCCCACGCCCGCCGCCCCCACCCTCCTCCGGCTCGTCCGCGAGGATCTCCACGCGGTCCTGGCCCGGGATCCCTCCTGCTCCGGCCGGCTGGAGGCCCTGCTGCACGCGGGCTGGCAGGGCCTGGCCCTGTACCGGCTGGCCCACCGCCAGTACCGGCGCGGTCGTCGGCTGCGGGCGGCGCTCCTCACCCGCCTGTCGCGCCTGCTGACCGGCATGGAGATCCACGCCGGCGCCCGCATCGGCCGGCGCGCCTTCATCGACCACGGCTTCGGCGTCGTCATCGGCGAGACGGCCGTGGTGGGCGACGACGTGACGCTCTACCACGGCGTCACCCTCGGCTCCCGCGGCTGGCTGCACGACGGCCGCGGCACCCGCCGTCATCCCGTCATCGGCGACGACGTCCTGATCGGCACCGGCGCCTCCGTCCTCGGCCCGGTCACCGTGGGCGACGGCAGCCGCATCGCCGCACATGCCCTGGTCCTGCACGACGTACCGGCGCGCACACCGGCCTCCCGCCGCCCCGGGCCGGCGCGTCCCACCCCCTCGGCGCCGCGGCGGAGATGACGGACTACGGCGAATTCGCGCCACCTACGCCCCGCCGTCGCGGATGCTGCACCGCAGTACGAGCCACGGCCGCGCACCGACACGGCGCCGCCGCACGGCACTTCCGCACCCGCACACCCTGTCCCGCCCGCCGGGACACCCACGTCCCGCACGGACGGAACGGAGAGTGATCCACGTGCTCAGCAGACGCTCCCTGATACGCGCCTCGGCAGGCGCCACCGCCGCCGCGGCCCTCACCACCGGCACCGGCGGCCTGGTCCTCGCGGCCGGCGGCTCCGTGCCGTGGAGCAGCCTGAGCGGCCGCCTGACCGGCCGGCTGGTGCTGCCCGGCGACCAGGACTACGACACCGCCCGCCAGCTCCAACTGGCCCAGTTCGACGCCGTCCACCCGCAGGCCGTCGCCTACTGCGCCACCGAGGCCGACGTCACCACCTGCATCCGCTTCGCCCAGGACAACCACCTGGCCACCGCCGTGCGCAGCGGCGGCCACAGCGCCGCCGGCTACTCCACCGGCCCCGGCCTGGTCATCGACCTCTCCCGCCTGAACGCCGTGCGCACCGACGGCTCCACCGTCCACCTCGGCCCCGGCGTCCAGGGCGTCGACGCCTGCAACGCCCTCGCCCCGCTCGGCCTGCAGGTCGCCGGCGGCACCTGTCCCACCGTGGCGATGGGCGGCTGGGTCCAGGGCGGCGGCCTCGGCTACGCCGCCCGCAAGTACGGCATGGGCTCCGACCGGCTGGTGTCCGCCCGCGTGGTCCTCGCCGACGGCAGTGTCGTCCGCGCCGACGACAGGGACAACAGCGACCTGTTCTGGGCCCTGCGCGGCGGAGGCGGCGGCAACTTCGGGATCGTCACCGACTACGAGGTACGGCCCGTGCAGATCCCGGTGCTGACGCTGTTCAACCTCAACTTCCGCTACAGCGACGCCGTACAGGTCATCCTCGCCTGGCAGGACTGGATGACCGGCGGGCCCCGCGAGCTCGCCTCGGAGCTGATGTTCCTGTACGGCACCGACGCCGGCACCGAGCCCGACGTCGTCCTCACCGGCGCCTTCCAGGGCACCAAGGGCGACTGCGACCGGCTCCTGGACCGTCTCACCAGCGCCGTCGGCCACCCCGGCACCAGCCGCTCCAGCAGCGAACTGCCGTACGCGCAGGCGATGATGCAGGTGTACGGCTGCGGCGACAAGACCGTCCCCGAATGCCACCGCATCGGCTTCACCCCCGAGGCCCGGCTGCCCCGCGACAACTACACCGCCCAGCGCAACCAGTACTTCGCCAGGCCCTGGACCGCCACGGCCGCCCGGGACGCGCTCACCGCCCTGACCGCCGACCCCCGGCCCGGCCAGTTCCGCTTCCTGGGCCTGTTCCCCTACGGCGGCAGGATCAACGAGATCTCGCCCACGGCCACCGCCTTCGTCCACCGCGACGCCGTCCTCAACGCCGGCTTCGCCCTCTCCCTGTTCACCCCGGACCCCGCCCAGGAGGACCGCGACCGCGCACGGACCTGGGTCGACGGCGCCCACACCACGATGAGCGCGTACTCCAACCACGGGTCGTACCAGAACTACATGGACCCGGCCCTGACCACCTGGCGCCAGGCGTACTACGGACGCAACTACAGCCGTCTGCGGACCGTCAAGCGCGCCTACGACCCGTACCGCTTCTTCCGCTTCGCCCAGGCCGTCGACTGACCGCCCACCGCCCACCGGCCGCCCCCCGCCCGGCTCTTGGCCAGGGGCCGCGGCCCGTGAGATCTTCGGCAGATGTCCGACGCCGCGGGGGAGACGATGCCGACGCGACCCGACGACCGCCCCGACGCCTGGTCCGACGACCGACCCGACACCCGACTCGATGACCAGCCGGACGCCCGCCCCGACGACCGCACCGCATCCGCTCTGCGCTTCGCGGCCGAACTCGTCGCCTGGGTGGCGACCCCCTGGGCGCTGGCCGGCCACTCGTGGCTGCTCGCCGCCCTCTCCGTGGTGCTCCTGATCGGGCTCCCCTCGGTGCTGTCCACCCCGGGCGACAAGGCGAGCGTGATCATCGCGGTCCCGGGCTGGGTCACCATCCTTCTGGTGCTTGTCCAGCTCGTCGCGGCCGTGGTCTCCGCGTGGCTGGCCTGGCCCGCGTGGGCGGCGGTCCCGGTGACACTGCTGGCCGCCGCCGTCCCCGTCACGGAGCGCCGACGCTGGAAGTGGCTGCTCTCCGGCGCCCCGGCCCGCTGACTGAGGCCCGGCTCAACACCCTGCTGGACGCCGCCCGCCCGTACGAGACCGCCGCGGTGGACGACGTACGCAGCAGGACACGGGAACTCGCCGCCGCCCGCCCGACCACGATCGTCGCCTGAGACCATCGACGCATGGGCAAGCACTCGCGTCCCGGACCTCCCGACCAGCCCTCCCGCGCTGTCCCGCGTCTCGACGCCGACGACCCGCTCGCCGCGTACCACCGCCGGCGGCGCCCGCCGATGGACGTCTGGCGAAAGCACCAGCCGCTGCACGGCGGCGGTGGACACGTACGTCCCGACGAGCCGAGGGCCCTGCTCCGCTGGACCGGCTTCGCGTACGAGATGGCAGGCACCGCGCCGGACCTTCCCGCCGCGCAGCGGTGGGTGAACGAGGCCGCCCCGGGCATCCAGGCCGCGGACGAGTAAGTGACACCGAACGGGCCCGGGTCGCGTCCGGCCGATGCACCCGCCGCCGGGCCCCTCACAGCGAGGGGAAGGACTACCGGTGACCACTCCGGATGTGGACATCGAGGACCCGGCCACCTGGGCCGACCTGTTCGTCCGCGACGTCGACGAGCGAACCGTGCGGTTCTCGCCGACGCCGTCCGACCTCCTTGCCCGGCCCCTGCCCCGCACTCCTGCCCCAGACCGTTCTACCGACGGTAGAGTGGCCCCATGGCAGAGCAGGACACCAGCATCAAGACGACCAAGGCCGTCCGCGACCGCCTGAAAGCGCTGGCCGGTGAGCGCGGCACCACCATGAACGAGCTGCTGGCCGAACTGGTCGCACGCGAGCTCACCGAGGAGGAGAAGGAGCAGCGTGCCCAGCAGGCCCTGGAGGAGATCAGGCGGACCACCGGCGTGAGCGTCTCCGACGAGGCCCGCGCCCGTGCCCGCGCCTTCCTGCGGGGCCTGGGACGAGAGCACCACGTCGCGTGATCCGCGTCCTGCTCGACCACACCTGCGTCCACGCGCTCGCCGAGGGCGACGAGTTCCTCAACGGCCTGTACGTGGAGGCCGGTCACGGCTACGCCGAGCTGACGGTCCCCGCCCTGTCCGCCGCCGTCGCCGAACGCGAGCGACCGGGCACCGGACAGCACGTCCTCAACCGCCGCTTCGTCACGACCACCGCCTTCGGCACCGCCCACGCGGCGGTGGCCGGCGCCTGGCAGCATGCGGACTGGCGGGTGCTCCACCCCGCGTCCGCCCTGATCGTCGCCCAGCAGACGGGAGAGGACGCCACCTTGCTGTCCCTGACCCCGGACCTCTACCGGGGCACGGGCGTGACCCCTCTCAACCCACTGAGCCCCTGACCGCACGGGAGAGGACGGCGAGGGAACGTGGACGCGGAGCGCATCACGGCGAAGCTGTACACGGTGCATCCCACGGCGTTCGCCGCCGCCCGCGCGGCGTGGGTGGCGGAGGCCCTGAACGCCCAGGAGCCCGCCCTGGCCGCCGAGATCGCCGCGCTCAAGCGCCCGTCCCTGTCCGCCTGGGCGAGCAACCTGCTGGTCCACTCCGAGCCCCGGCAGGCCGCCCGCCTGCTGCGGCTGGGCGAGGACCTGCGCCGGGCCCACCGGGAACCGCACCCGGACCGTGCCCGCCTCACCCGTCTCAACCGGCGGCGCCGCACCCTCGTCGGCACCCTGACCGAGCGGGCCTACGCGCTCTCGGCCGAGGCCGGGCACCCCATCGGCCAGGCCGCGCGGCGCAAGGTCGAGGAGACCCTGTACGCGGCCCTGGCCGATCCGTCGGCCGCCGGGAGATGGGCCGCGGGCCGCCTGGTCCGAGCCCTCCCCCCGCCCACCGCCCTCACCCCGCCCGCCCCGGCGCCCGAGCCACCCGCCCGCCCGGGCGGACGACGGGCCCGGCCCCGGCGCACGGCGCGCACGGCCGAGCAGCGGGCCCGCCTGCGGCAGCAGGAGCACGAGCGGGCCCGGGCGGAGGTCGAGCGGACCGAAGCGGCCCTGCGCGCCCTGGAGCAACGCGCGACCGAACTGGCCCAGCAGCTCCACGCCACGGCGGAACTGCGCCGTCGCGTGCGCGACGACCTCGACCGGGCCCGCGACCGGGCCGCCCGGACCGAACGCGCCGCACAGGAGGCCCGCCGCGCCGCCGAGCGCGCGCGAGACCGGACGGACACCCCCACGTAGCGGCCGGAACGCGGGCCGCCCGCACCAGCGTCCGGAACGGTGAGCCGACGACCAGCCGACGATGAGCCCACGACGACCCGAGCCGATGCACAACCTGGTAACAACTGTTACCATCCCTCTCATGGCGAAGACACAGCTGGGGGCCCGCGTAGACGACGAGATCGCGGAACTGGCCAAGGCCCGGGCCAAGGACCGCGGACTGAGCCTGGGCGACTACATCGCCTCCCTCGTCCGGGAGGACGCCGACGGCCTGCGGCAGCGCGGCCTGGACGCGGCGCGCCGCTTCCTCGACGAGCACCAGGCCCTCTTCGACGAGGCCGAGGACGCGGACCGCCGCGCACGGGGGGCGCACGCCGCGTAATGGACCTGTACATCGACGTGCCCTGGATCCTTCAGGTCGCCGAACTCGCGGGCGCGGACGACCCCGCGCCCGACGACTACGGCGTCCCGGTGGCCGCGGTCGCCTGCCACCGCGCCGAACTGCTGGACCAGCCCGTCTACGACGGCCCCTACGCGCGCGCCGCCGCCCTGGTGCACATCCTCGGCCGCTGCCGCTGGCTGGAGCGCTCCAACATGGCCGTGGCGGCCGCCACCGGCGTGATGTACCTCGAGGCCTCCGGCGTCCCCGTCAAGCCCACCCGGGAGGACGCCGTCGCCCTGCGCGACCTGCTGCGCGACCCCGCCTGCACGGCCACCGCGATCGCCGCCCTCCTGCGCACCTGGCCCCGCACCGCCTGAACGCCCCGTACCGCCTGAACGCCCCGTACCGCCTGAACGCCCCCACCACCGCCTGAACGGCCCGCAGCCGTGTCACGTCGCCCGTTTCTCCGTAGACTCGACGCGGCCGCCACCCCCCCTTCGTGCACCGCGTACGCGGTGCACCAGTCCCCGACAGAGGGCCGCATGCCGATCACGGACAGAGTTGTCAAGTACCTGACAGGACTGGTCTCGGGCACGGCCCCGGCCGTCCTCCTGCTGACCCTGGCCCCCGCGGCGGTCGCCGCCCCCGCCCCCGAACCCCCGCCCCCCGCCGCCGCCCCCGCGCATGCCGCCCCGACCTGGCAACCGCCCCTGTCCACCCGCGGCCGGTACGTCGTCGACGCCCGGGGCGACCGCTTCCGGCTGAGGTCGGCCAACTGGGACGGCGCCCAGGGATCGTGGACGGGCAGCGGCAGCACCGCCGACCCCGCCCACCACCACGCCGGGCAGAACTCGTACGGCATCCCCCTCGGCCTGGACCGCGCCCCCCTGCCCCGGCTCCTCGCCGACTTCCACTCCCTCGGCATCAACAGCGTCCGGCTGCCGTTCTCCAACGAGATGATCCACACCACGGCCCCGGTCCCGGACGCCGCCGTCGCCGCCAACCCGCAACTGCGCGGCAGGACACCCCTCCAGGTCTACGACGCCGTGGTGGCCGCGCTCACCGGCGACGGCTTCGCGGTCGTCCTCAACAACCACACCAACACCTCCCGCTGGTGCTGCGGCATCGACGGCAACGAACGCTGGAACAGCGGGCAGTCCACCCAGCAGTGGGCGGACGACTGGGTGTTCATGGTCCGCCGCTACGCCGGCGACCCCCGCGTGGTCGGAGCGGACCTCTACAACGAGGTGCGCCGCGACATCTGGGACGACCCCAACTGGGGCCTGGGCGACGACCACGACTGGTACGCGGCGGCCCAGCTCGCCGCCGACCGCATTCTCACCGAGGCCGATCCGGACCTGCTCATCGTCGTCGAGGGCATCAACTGGACCGGCCTGCCCGTCGACGGCCTCCCGCACGGACGCCCGGTGCTGACCCCCGCGCGCACCCTCTCGCACACCCTCGTGGCGAGCCACAAACTGGTGTACTCCGCGCACTTCTACGGCTACACCGGCCCCCGGCACAGCGGCGCCACCGGCATCGGCGAGACCCACGACGCCCGCTACCAGGACCTCACCCGCGACCAGCTGTACCAGGCCCTCGCCGACGAGGCGTTCTTCGTGCAGGAGGAGGGCCGGCACTACACCGCACCCGTGTGGATCAGCGAGTTCGGCATCGGAGCCGGGGAGACGGGCGCCGCCGCCCGGACCTGGTTCGGCGACATCACCGACTACTTCGCCGACCACGACGCCGACTTCGCCTACTGGCCGCTGGTCGGATGGGAGGGCCACGACGACTGGGCCCTGCTGCGCTACGACACGGACGGCAGCCGCCACGGCATCCTCGACCAGGGCGACTGGCGCGCCGGCCCGTGGAACCACCTCATGACCGCGCCGACCCGCACCGGGCCCGTCGCCGCGGTCCCCGTCTGGCGCATGCTCACCACCGACCACGGCGACCAGGTGCAGTCGCTGCGGGTGCGGGCCGGCGGCGACTGGGACGTGGGCGCCTACAAGGCCGTCTGCCCCGACGGCCTGCGGCTGACCGGCCTCGGCCACACGGCCGGCCGTGGCCTGTGCACCGACGTCACCACCGGCGACCTGCGCGCCGACGGCACCGGTCGGACGGTCGTCACCGACGAGCGCCACGTCCCCGCGGGCGGCGACTGGGCCTCGGGCTACACCAAACTCCAGTGCCCCCCGGGCCAGTACCTCATCGGCTACAGCCGCCGCGGCGAACGCCTGTCGGCCGCCCTGTGCGTGCCCGCGCGCACCTCACTGGCGGGCACGGGCCGGACCGTCTGGTTCGACCGCTCCGACAACCGCCCCGCCGGCGCGAACGGCGGGGACTTCGCCCACGGCGACTACAAGGGCCAGTGCGCCGACGACGAGTACGCCGCCGGAATCGCCTTCACCACCCGCCTGGGCAGCCCCCGCGGCCCCGCGGCCCTGCTCTGCCGCAAGCTCCCCTGAGCCGGCGGGCTCCGGTGGTCGCCCCCCGAAGCCCCGCGCCCGCATCACCCTTCGCAGCCCCGCGCCCGCGTCACCCCTCGAAGCCCCGCGCCCGCAGGAGGGAGTCGATGCGGGCGCGGTGGGCCTTCTCCCATGCGTCGAGGGTCTCCCCGGCCTCCTTGTCGAGCTTGGCCCGCGCGGCGCTCAGCACCTCGTCGCGGCGGGCGGCGGGCACGACCACGACACCCTCCTCGTCGGCCACCACGACGTCACCGGGGTTCACCGCGACACCGCCGCAGCGCACCTCCGCATTGAGCGGCTCCACAACCTTCTTGGCACCCGGGACCGGAATCACCCCGCGGGCGAAGACGGGGAAGCGCATCTGCCGCACCTCGGCGAGATCGCGGATCAGCCCGTCCGCCACGAAGGCGGCCACCCCCCGTCGCCGCGCCACGGCGCACACATTGCCGCCGGCCAGCGCGTAGTCGAGATCACCGGACTCCACGACGATGACGTCCCCGGGCTGAGCCCGGTGGACGGCGGCGTGCAGCATGAGGTTGTCCCCGGGCGGGCAGCGCACGGTGAACGCCGGCCCGGCGACCCGTTCCACCGGCTGCCACAACGGACGGATGCCGATGTCCATGACCCGCTCCCGCCCCACCACATCGGCAAGAGTGGTCGTCGCGATCCCCGCGAACCCGTCAGCATCCCCGACCATGTCTCCCCATCCCTCAGCGGCCACATCCGCCGTCAACCCTAAGCCGCGGCTCACATCCAGCACCGGCCTGGTGGCGACTCCAGCCCCGACCTGGTGGCGATCGAGGCCCGCCGCCGGGCGGCGTGTCAGCTGTTGCGCAGGCGGGTCAGTGCCGCCTCCAGGTCGGCCGTACGGGGCCGGTTGTGGGGGAGCCGGGCGAGCAGGGCCGCCATGCCGCAGGTGTTGGTGACCGCGGAGAAGACCAGGCCGCCGGCGATGCCCGCGGACAGCAGCCGGAAGGCCGGGTGGACGAACTCGCCCAGCGCCAGGCCCAGCAGGACCACCGAGCCCGCGGTGAGGCGGACCTGACGCTCCATGGCCCAGCCGGGCCGCGCCTCGCAGGCCGCCGGCCGGTGCAGGTCGTGGCCCTGGGCGGCCCAGGCGCTGGTGCCGCCGACGAGGGTGGCGGTGCGCACACCGCTCTTCGCGAGCATCCGGCAGGCGTTCTCGGAGCGTGCCCCGGAGGCGCAGACGACGAGGACCTCGCCGCGCTCGGCGGCGTCGCGGATGTCGGGCAGCGCACGGTCGAGCTGGTCGAGGGGGATGTTCAGGGCACCGGGCAGGTGCCCGCCGGCGTACTCGCCGGGGGTGCGCACGTCGATGACGGTCAGCTCGTGCAGCCGGGAGTGCGCCTGGGCGGGGGCGAGGGCGGTGGGGGCGGGAGTGGTCATGGTGAGAGTGGTCCTCAGTGTGTCTCAGTGCGTGTTGGTCAGTGCGTGTGTGTCAGAGGTGGTGTTCCGGTGGAACGTGCTGATGTCCGCCGGGGGGCCGGGGGGACTGCCTGCCGGCTCAGGCGAGCGCGTCGATCAGCATGAAGGCGGCGACCGCGAGCAGCACATAGGCGAACAGCCGTTGCAGCGTGTCGCCGTCGAGCCGGGCCGACAGGCGTTTGCCGTCCCAGGCGCCCAGGACCGCCGCCGCGGTGAACGGCGCGACGACCGCCCAGTCCAGATGCGTACCGGTGCCGGCCCGGGCGCCCAGCGCGGCCAGCGAGTTGACGGTGATGACCAGCAGGCTGGTGCCGACGGCCCGGCGCATGGGCACGCCGACCACGCCCACCAGGGCCGGGACGGCCAGGAAGCCGCCGCCCACCCCCAGGAAGCCGGTCACCGCGCCGAGCCCGGCGCCGGCCGCCCCGGCCCTGCCGGGACGCACCGGACCCGTGGCCGCGGCGCGTGAGGGCCGCAGCATACGCAGCGCCGCGACGGTCGCGATCACGGCGAACGCCGCGGTCAGCGCGGTCTGCGGCAGGTGCCCGGCGGCGGCCCCGGCGAGCATCGCGGGCACGATGCCGGCCGCCGCGAACAACAGCCCCGTCCGCCAGACCACGTGGCCGTCCCTGGTGTGTCCCACGAGCGCCGTGACCGACGTCAGGGTGACGATCAGCAGACTGGCGGTGGTCGCCTGCGCCGGGGTGAAACCGAGCAGATAGATCAGTGCGGGCACCGCCAGCACGCTGCCGCCGCCGCCGAGGCCGCCGAGGGCCAGGCCGACCACGGCGCCGGCGAGGAGCGCGAGTATCAGAGCGGTCATGCTATGAAGCCGTCGTTCCCGTGCTCGTCGACGACGGGGTGACCGGCGGCGGCCCACGCCTTCATGCCGCCCACGACGTCCACCGCCTCGGCGCCGCGCCCGGCCATCAGCCGGGCGGCCCGCCGGGAGCGGTACCCGCTGCGGCAGATCACCACCAGCGGCCGGCCGTGGGCCGCGCCCGGCAGCGGCTCGCCCAGGGTCAGGCCGGACAGCGGCGCGTGGACGGCGCCGGGCGCGTGCCCGGCACTCCACTCGTCCCGCTCGCGCACGTCCAGCAGGACGGCCGGGGCGTCGGCGCCCCGGGTGCGCCGGCGGGCCTCGTCGACGCCGACGCGGTCCGGGCCGCTGCGGAGGAGGAACATCGGACAACCTCTCGGGAAGTTCGGGCAGTTCGGCAGTTCGGAGGAGAAGGGGTACGACGGGAGCGGTCGGCCGGTGGCAACCGTCGGCCGGTGGCGACGGTCAGCCGGTGGCGACCGTCAGCCGGGGACGACGGTCAGCCGGGGACAACGGTCAGCCGGTGGCGACCGTCAGCCGGGGACGACGGTCGGCCGGTGGCGACCGTCGGCCGGTGGCGACGGTCAGCCGGTGGCGACCGTCAGCCGGGGACGACGGTCAGCCGGTGGCGACCGTCAGCCGGTGACGACGGTCAGCCCGGCGCGGGCGGCGGCGTCGAAACCGTCGTCCACCGCGACCACGTCACGGCCCGCGGCGTCCAGCAGGGAGGCGGCGATGGCGGCCCGCATGCCGCCGGCGCAGTGCACCCACACCGTGCCCGCCGGGACCTCGCCGAGCCGCCGGTGCAGCTCGTGGATCGGGATGTGCACGGAGCCGGGGAGGTGTCCGCCGGCCCGCTCGGAGTCGCGGCGTACGTCCAGGACGACGATGCCGTCCGTGCCCCTGGCGGCCAGCCCGGCGAAGGTGGAGCGGGGGAAGGAGGCGAGCGCGGCGTCCTCGGCCACCCACTGCTCCGGCGCGCCGGTCGCGGCGGCCGCGGGCCGGTCGATGCCGACGCGCACCAGTTCCCGCTGCGCGGCGGCCAGCTGCTCGGGCGACTCGGCCAGCAGCGTGACCGGCTTGCCCCACGGGATCATCCAGGCCAGATAGGTGGCGATCTTGCCGTCGGCCTCGAAGTTGAACGACCCGGCGACGTGGCCCTCGGCGAACGCGACCCGGTTGCGCAGGTCCACCACCCACTCGCCGGCCGCGAGCCGGGCGGCGATCTCCCGGGCGTCGGCGACGGCGGGGGGAGTCAGGTCCACCGGCGCGGGACCGCCCGCGTTGGCCGGGCCCATGTGCGCGTAGTAGGCGGGGATGTCGTCGAGGCCGGCCAGCAGTCCGGCGACGAAGGAGTCCACGTCCTGGGTCAGCGCCGCGTTGACCTTCTTCTCCACGCCGATGGTGGTGGCGTCCCCCTCGGCCTGCGCGGAGGAGCAGAAGCTGCCGAAGCCGTGGGTGGGCAGCACGGACGTCTCGTCCGGCAGCTCGGCCGCCAGACGGTGCGCGGAGGCGTGCTGGGCGCGGGCCAGCCGCTCGGTCAGCCGCGGCTCGACCAGGTCCGGGCGGCCCACCGTCCCGATCAGCAGCGAACCGCCGGTGAACGCGGCCACCGGCCGCCCCTCCTCGCGCAGCACGTACGCCGTGTGGTGCGGGGTGTGACCCGGGGTGGCGACCGCGCGCAGCTCCAGCCCGGCGTCCACGGCGACCGTGTCGCCGTCGGCCACCGGCACCCGCGCGAACGACACCTGCGCCCCGGCCGGGACCAGGTAGCGGGCGCCCGTCAGCCGGGCCAGTTCCAGCCCGCCGGTGACGTAGTCGTTGTGGATGTGGGTCTCCACCACGTGTGTGATCCGCACCCCGCGCCGGGCCGCTGCGGCCAGCACCTGGTCGATGTCCCGCGGCGGGTCCACCGCCACGGCCGTACGCCCGCCGCCGGCCAGGTAGTGCCGGTTGCCGAGGCCCTTGAGCTCGATGGTGTCGATGAAGAACACGGAGACGTTCCCTTCCACGGAGTGTCCCGATTACCCCCTGGGGTATGCGTTTCACCGTAGCACGAGTACCCCCGGGGGTATTCAGGGTGGTGTCGCCCGGCCGTCCCCGGCGGATCGCCGGGCCCCGCCCCGGCCGCGGAAACGCCCGCCGGCCGGGCCGCTCGACCCGTACGTTCCCCGCCCCGCCCACGGCGAGCCGCCCGGTTCCCGCCTGCCTGGATGCCGCGGCGGGGGCGAGCCCG
The DNA here is from genome assembly GCF_044903565.1 of Streptomyces sp. NPDC004065. NCBI lineage: Bacteria > Bacillati > Actinomycetota > Actinomycetes > Kitasatosporales > Streptomycetaceae > Streptomyces > Streptomyces sp. NPDC004065. Next base: position 46,061 of record NZ_JBJDQT010000037.1, read on the forward strand.
TAGCCTGAAGGTGCTCGGGGCCTGCCGCGGAGGTCTGCCATGCCCCGAACCATCTGGTCCGGTGCGATCAGCTTCGGCCTGGTCACGGTGCCCATCCACGTCCAGTCGGCCACCGAGGACCACAGCATCCACTTCCGCCAGTACCACCTGACGGACATGGGCCGGATCCGCTACCGCAAGGTGTGCGAGCTGGAGGACCGCGAGGTCGCGCAGGACGAGATCGGCAAGGGGTACGAGGTCTCCAGGACGCAGATCATCCCGATCACCGACGCCGACCTGGAGAACCTGCCGCTGCCGACGGCGAAGGCGATCGAGATCGACGCGTTCGTGCCGCTGGGGTCCATCGACCCGATCCGCATCGGCGAGGGCTACTACCTGGCACCCGACGGGCAGGTCGCGGCCAAGCCGTACAAGCTGCTGCGCCAGGCGCTGGCCAGGTCCTCCAGAGTGGCCGTCGCCAAGTGGGCCTGGCACGGCAGGGAACGGCTGGGCATCCTCCGCGTCAAGGACAACGTGCTGGTGCTGCACCTGATGCGCTGGCCGGACGAGATCCGCGACCCCTCGCAGGTCGCCCCGCCGCCGGTGGAGGTGAGCGAGGCGGAGATCGAGGGCGCCCTCGCGCTGATGGACACCATGACGCGGGAGGACCTGGACGACCCGGAGTTCCGCGACACCTACACCGAGGCCCTCGAGGAGATCATCGAGGCCAAGCGCGAGCACCGGGAACCGGCCGTGCCGCCGGAGCCGGAGGCCGAGCCGGGCAAGGTGCTGGACCTGATGGCCGCGCTCAACGAGTCGGTGGCCCGGGCCAGGGCCTCCCGCGGCGAGAGCGGCCGGGCCGAGGTCCACGAGATGCCGGCCCCGAAGAAGAAGGCGGCCGCGAAGAAGCAGCCGGCCAAGAAGGCCGCCGCGAAGAAGACGGCGGCGAAGAAGACGGCGGGCCGGAGGCCGCGCAGTGCCTAGCCGCGCACCCGCCGCTCCTGCCGCCGCCGGCGACGGCGGCGATCCGGGGCACGATGACCGGCACCGGCACCGGCGCCCATGACGCGGAGCGCTACCACCTGACCCTCACCGCCGGCGGCCGGACGGTGCAGCAGGGCTGGTGGGCCGGCGAGGCGAGCGCACGCAGGAAGTTCCGCGGCTGGGTGGGCGAGTACGGCAACCTGCACGGCGCCAGGATCACGCTGGTGGACGAACAGACGGGCCGCACACTCGCCACCTGGCCGTAACCGGACGGCACGCCCGCCGCCCGGCCGCGGACGGGCCCACGCTCCCCGCCCGGCCGCCCGCGGACGGCCGCACCACCGCACCCCGACGCACCACCTGCACCCCGACGCACCACTGCACCCTCACGCACCACCGCACCCCGGCCCACGATCACGCGAGTGACAGGAACAGCTTCTCCAGGCGAGCCCGCATCGCGCCCGGGTCCTCGCCGCCGACGCGGCCCGACTCCATGTCGGTCACGCACTGCTGCAGCCCCGTCGCGATGATCGCGAAACCGGCCCGGTCCAGCGCGCGCGAGGCGGCGGCGAGTTGCGTGACCACGTCCTCGCAGTCGCGCCCCTCCTCGATCATCCGGATCACTCCGGAGATCTGCCCCTGTGCCCGGCGCAGCCGGTTCAGCACGGCCCTGAGCTCCGTGCCCTCGAACTCCAGTTCCACGGCCACTCCTCCAAAAATACCCCTGGGGGTACTGTACGTCCCGGTTCGGGACGGCGTCGACCAAGTGGGCCAAGTCGGCCAACAGGGATCACCGGCCCCGCTCACAGCTCCTTGGCGGGCCAGTCCAGCAGCCGGGCGCCGATCGTGGCGGTCTGGAGCATGTAGCGGTGGGCCGGGTCCGCGGGGTTGGCGCCGGTGAGCCGGTGGATGCGCTCCAGACGGTAGGTCAGGGCCCGTACGCTCAGGGACAGCCGGCGGGCGGCCTCCGCGGCGACGCAGCCGCAGGCGAAGTAGGCGGTGAGCGTGTCCAGGAGCGGCTGGGCGCCGCCGCGGGCGGCCGTCAGGGGTTCGAGGGTGTTGCGGACCAGGTCGGCCATGGCCTGCCGGTCGCGGGTGAGGACCGGGTAGACCAGCAGGTCGGCGGCGTGCAGCACGGGGTCGTCGAGATCGAGACGCTCGGCCAGTTCCAGGGCGTTCAGCGCCTCCTCGTACGACTGGACGACACCGCCGGGGCCGGGCTGCGGGCGGCCGATGGCGACCCGGCCGCCGTCCGTCGCGGCGTAGGCCTGCTTGGCGAAGTAGGGCAGCACCTCCTCCTCGTGACCGGGGGCGACGCACAGCAGGCGGCCGTCCTTGGTGGTGAGCAGCACGTCGCGGTTGCCGAAACGGGCCAGCAGGGCCTGCTCCACCCGCCGGGGCACCGACGAGCCCTCCTCGTAGGCGGCGGGGCCCTGCGCGACGGCGACGGCGTGGGTGTGCGACAGCCGCAGGCCGTAGCGTTCGGCGCGCTCGGCGAGCCGGCCGAGGTCGCTGCGGCCGTAGAGCAGGTCGTCGATGAACTCCCGCCGGGCCGCCTCCTCCTGACGCACCGCCAGACGCTGGGCTCGCTCGTATCCCTCGGCGAAGGCGTCGATCGCCTGCTGCACCGCGGCCAGCGTGCTGTCGGCGGAGCCGGGTGTGCCCGGCCAGACGGCGCGGGTCGCGGCGAGGTGGGCGCCGACCAGGGCCCGCAGCCCGTACCCGGCCTCGGCGGCCTGTTCGCCCAGGGCCCGCCGGGAGTCCAGTTCCTCACGGGTCAGGCGCCGCCCGGTGCCCGACACCTCCATCAGAATGCGGTCGTACCCGTCCAGGTACTGCTCCGGAACATCTCGCTGCGCCATCCCGATCCCCCGTGTCCCGGCACCGCGCCGCTTTTGACGGTGCACCGGCAAGCAGACCCTAGACAACTTTGCCGGTGACCGGCAATGCGCGGGCCCGGATGGATCGGGCAGCATGCGTCGGGGGAGCACTACGGAAGGCTCCGGTGCCGGACACCGGCAGGTACCCGGCACCGGAGCCCTCGTCGGGACGCGCTCGCCGGGACGCGCCCGTCGGGACGCGCTCGCCGGGACGCGCCCGTGCCGGGCACGAGCGGCCGCGCGGTCGCCGCGCTCGGCCTGCTCGCCGACCGGGTCGCCGCCGTGGAGTCGGCCATCACCCGGGCCACCGGCCCCCGCACCACGCCCCCGGCCCCCGCACGACGGCCACCGACGCGCGCGCCCGGCACACCGCCGGGCGGAAGGAGGAGCGATGACGGCAATGACGGCATTCCTGATCCCCACGGCCACCGCCGCGCTGTTCGTGGCGGCCCTCACGGCCGCCCTCGTCCGCCGGGACCGGCGGCGCATGCGAGCGGCCACCGGGAACCTGCGGCACGGGTGACCGCCCGCCACACGGCGCACGGCCGGCCGCGACCGGGCGTGCGGCTGCGCACGGATGGGCGTGCGGCTGCGGACCGACAGGCGCGCGGGCGGGCGGCCCGGTCAGAGGCCGGCGAGCAGACCGTCGAGGGGGGCCGGAACGCGGTCGGGGTGCAGGGCCTCGACGAGCACACGGCCGTAGTGGATCTTGCGTCCCTTCTTGGTGCCGAGGAAGCGCCGGAACTGCTGCTGCGGGGCGCGCCCTTGCTGCGCGGGCTGGCGCAGAAAGGTCCGCAGGGCCCGCAGGTCGCCCTGCTCGCCGATGAGTTCCTCCACCCGGGCCACGCCCAGCGCGCGGATGAGCTCGTCCTCCAGGTCCGCCGCGCAGACGAAGAAGTCCTGCCGCGCCGCGCCGGCCCGCTCGAAACCGCGGGCGTAATAAGGGCGTTCCCCCTCGTCGCACAGTCCGGCGAGGCGGAGTCCCAGACCGGGCGCACCCAGGAGCCGCGCGTAGCGCCCGACGCTCATCGCCCCGCCGATCGACAGCACGCAGATCCCCTCGGCCGCCAGGTCCCGGCCGCGGCTGCCCGCCAGCGCCTCGACCGCCGCGACGTCGCTCAGCCCTTCGAGCAGGACGGCCGCCCGCACGCGCAGCCGCGCGGCCAGTTCCTTCGCGGGCGCGCCGGAGCCGCCAGCCGCCCACGCGGTGACCGCGTCCCGCAACGCCCCCATGTCTGCCATGAGTCCGAGTCTCGGCCACCTCCGGCCACGACGCGAGCAGATTTCCGCGGCCGGCGACGGGCGGGACCGCCGGTCACCAGGTCGAGGGGCCGGCGCCGGCCGCGGAACCGCCCCGCACCGGTGGGCGGGCGCACCGTCGACCTGATCGGATCCCGGGGCCCGGGCCCTGACCGGTCGTGATCAGACGCCGGGGTCCTGACGAGAGGGAGGGGCCCTGATCAGACGCCGGGGTACTGACGAGACGGAGGGGCCCTGATCAGACGCCGGGGTCCTGATCAGACCCGTGCGAGCGCCCGGTCCAGGCACCGCGACACGCCCTTGTGGGTGACCCAGCCGCTGAAGGTCTCCAGCTCCGCCCGCGCCGCGCCGTCCTCCAGCAGGGCCAGCGCGACGATGCCCGCCTCGGCGACCCGGGGCGAGCGGGGCGCGTCCTGGGACCGGTGCTCCAGGGAGGTCTCCACGAGTCCGGCGAGCGCATGGACGGTGTCCGGCCCGGGCGGAAGCAGGGACAGCATCCAGGCGAGCCCGCGGAGCACCTGGGCGTTGTAGGGGTCGAAGCCCGCGTTCACATCGAACGGCAGGTGCGGATGGCCGAGAAGCGGGAAGGTCCGGTCGAGCCGAGCGGCGTCGAGCCATCTGACCAACGCCCGCCGCGCCTCCTCCCGGCCGGCGGCGTCCAGCAGGGCCGACGCGGTCCGCAGCCACTTCGCCGACGGCGCGCCGGCCGTCGCGGGAGCCGGATGCTCCAGCAGCCGCTGCCACGGCGCTCCCGCGGCGGCCGCGTCCTTCATCGCCAAGTCGGCCCAGGGCTCACCGGGATTGAGCACCGGCCCGGGAAAACGGGCCAGCAGGTCCCGCATCCCCGGCTCCGCCCCGTTCGCGGCCGCCTGGGTGCGGCGGAAACCCGGCAGGTGCGCCGCGGCACCCGTACGCCGGAAGGCGGCCAGCACGGCCGCGTCGGGAACACGCCCGGCCGCGATCTCCGCGTCGGCCAGTTCCCAGATCCGGTGGGTGGACCAGACGAGGAACTGGTCCCGCAACGGCAGGAGCATTTCCCGGCGTTCGGCGGCCAGCAGGTTCCCGGCCAGGCCACGGGCGATCCCGGAGGCGGTCAGCAGCAGTTCGCCGCGGAGGTGTTCCCGGTCCCGCCGGAACTCCTCGGCCGACCAGTCGTCCTCCACGTGGGCGTACCAGTGTGCCCACAGGCCGGCGAGCTCCAGCCGGTCCCCGTCGGGCAGTTGCCGCAGGAGCTCCATGTTCTCGGCCCCCACGCCCGTCATGGAGCCGTTGGCGCAGGCGGCCCGCATCACGGCGCGGGACAGCCCCGGCAGATCCCCGCGCCCGGCCAGTTCCCGGTACTGCGCCGCCTGTTCCGCCAGGACCTGGGTGTTCCCCATCCATCTGCTCATGACCGGCAGCGTAGAAGGGGCCTGTGACAGCGGACATGACTGTGCTCACCGTGCCCCCGCATCGGTGGTGGGGGCACGGTGAGCGGTGTCAGTGGTGGTCGGAGAGGAGCGCGACGGGATCAGTAGCGCCAGTAGCGGTCGCAGTCGTGGTTGTGGTGGTGCCTCCAGTCGTTGTGGCGGAAGCGGTTCCAGTAGGAGGCGCGGTTGTGGGTACGGCAGTCGTCGTCGCGCCAGTACCGCCGGTCGTCGCCGCGCCAGTGGTCGTGGCAGTGGCGGCCGAAGTCGCCGGCGTGGCGGGCGGCCGTGGTGTGGGTGAGGGGGGCGGCGGCTGCCTGAGTGGACAGCGGCACTACGACGGCGCCGGCCGTGAGGATTGCGCCCGCAGCCATTTTGGCGAGGGTGTTCACCTTGTTTCCTTCCGAATGTCAGGGGGCTCGGATCGACGCCCCGCATGGATGTGACGCTATCTCAGGGCGGACGGCATTCCGTGGGCCGCGGCGCTTTTCCGGTCCGGTCCGCGCCGTACGGACGGCAGATGAAAAGAGGGCAGCTCAGCGCCGTTCTCGCGCTCTCGGCGAGGGTCTATTGAGTGCGGCTGCCGCGGAGCCTGCGCACGGCGTCCGGTCAGGTGAATTCAATTGGCTGTGCCGGTTTATTGCCGGGTGTCGTGAATTGTGTGCGGCGGCGTGAATTCACATTTCAATTGCTGACGACCGGTCGTAGTGCCGTCGCGAGAAAGCGGGTGGTCGCGTCGGGCGGCGAGGGCGACCCGGGGTGCGGTGGTGCGTCGTGTGCGGCGGAGCCGGGGACGGCGCCGGGGGAGGGGTGGCGCGGGCGGCGGGCGGCTGGGGCGGCGGTGTGCGGGTGCCGGCCGGGGGTGCGTGGGCGTGTCGGGGTGGGGGTGGGGGCGGGCCGAGCGTCGTGAACGCGTGTCGCATTTATGAAGTTTGCGTTGGCTGGGAGCTTTCGGTTACTGTCCAGGCTCTCCGGACGGATCGTCCGGAGTCTTTGGACGGCCCCGGTTGGCGCGTGGCTGTGTGTCGTTGGGAGCGGCGACCGGGCCGTCCGGGGCGGTGTGCGGCCGGCGCTTGGGTGGGCCGGCCGCACACGGCAATCGGCGCCTTGACGGTCGGTCGGCCGGTCCTTCCCCCACCTGCCCCATGGCGGGCCCGCCTCGACCGTGGGCCGTCGCCGCTCTCCCGGCCCGCACCACCGATGCGCCCCGACCCGGCCGGTGCCGTCCGGACCGGCGGGGGAGGGGGATGCCGTGCGCAACCGCGGCACGGAGCGGCGGGGCAACAGAGCGGCAGGGCAACAGGGCAGCGGGGCGTCGACGGCGGGGCCGGGCTGGTGGGTTGATTGGTGTGGGAGGTGATCGGCCGTGGGTGGCCTCGAGGGCGTGGGGCGGCGGTCGTCCGCGATGGAGCTGCTGGCGCGGGGGGTGCCGGTGAAGGAGGTGGCCCGGCGGGTGGGGGTGTCCGCGCAGACGGTCTACCGGTGGCGCCGGCTGGACGGCCCGGCGCCCGGGGCGGCGGGGGGAAGCCGGGTGGAGGCGCTGGAGCGGGAGGTCGTGCTGTGCCGCCGGCTGGTCCGGGTGATGCGGGAGGGGATGCCCCCAAAAGGCGGTACGAGGTGACCGCCCGCATGGCGGGGGAGGGCTTCCCGGTGAAGCGGGTGGTCGAGCTGCTCGGGGTGTCCGAGTCGGGCTACTACGCGTGGCGGGCACGGGCGGCGGCACCGCCGGCGCGGTCGTTGCGCGGGATGTGGCTGGCCGGGCTGGTGGGGGACATCCACCGTGCCTCGGGCGGCCGGTTCGGGTACCGCCGGGTGCGGCGGGAGCTCGCCGAGGTGTACGGCGCAGGCGTCGGCGACCGGACGGTGCAGCGGCTGATGAACGCCGCCGGGATCAGGGGGAGGGCGGGGCGGGTGCCTCAGGAGGGTGCGCGCGGGGCGGCGGGGGGCTCCGGCGGCCGGTGGGTCGTGGATGTGCGGGTGGTGCCCGCGGTGGACGGCCGTGTGTACGCGGCGGTCGTGCTGGACGCCGTGTCCGGGCACCCGGTGGGCTTCGACACCGGATACGCCCGTGGGGAGCCCCCGGGCGAGGCGGCGGTACGGCACGGCACCGGCACCGGCGCGGAGGCGCTGTGGGCGGGGGTCGGCCGCCGGCCGGCGCCCGCGGCCGGGCGACGGGCACAGGCGCCGAAAAAGGAACTCGATGCGGCCCTGGGCCAGGCCCTCGGCGCATCGGTGAGCGGCCGGCCGACGTGCCTGCCCGACTACGAGGGGTGATCAACCGCGTGATGGACACACCACCACTGTTCGCGCCCGACGCCGACGCCGGCCGTGGCGCCGGCGTACACGGGCAGGCGGCCGCCGCTTCCGTGCCCCACGCGCACCGGGTGCGCCTGTACGGGGCCTTGGAGGCGGTGCGCGTGCCCCTGGAGGTGGGAGATGTGCAGGCGGTCTTCCGCCTGGCCGAACTGGACAGCGTGACCGTGCAGGCCGTCATCGACTGGATCGGCGCGGCCCGGCGGCTGGGGGAGCGCACGGAGGCCTGAGACGGACGGTGCCCCCGGCCGCCCTCACCGGGACGCGTCTGCGCGCAGCAGGGATTCGACGAGGACGGCGACGTGGCGGCGGTCGGTGGGGCTGAGCTGCTGGACGCTGGCGATGAGGATCTCCACCTCGGGGTCGGTGGAGTGGGGGGCGTCCTCCAGATAGAGATTGACGCCCGCGGCACGGGCGGCGGCCCTCTGCACCGGCGCCACGGGTATGCCAAGTCCCTTGGCCAGGCCTTCGAGAGTGGTCTGCTGGGGCATCTGCGCCAGCCGCGGGGAGGTGGCCAGATGGTGGACCGTGGAGCGGGAGATGCCGCCGCGACGTGCCACGTCGCTGTACGACCAGCCGTTCTGGTCCAGCTTGCGCTTGATCATGTCCTGCAGTGTGTTGGTCACCGCCGGTGCTTCCTGTGGAGGATCAGTGGCCGCCTGTCAGTGAGTCTAACGGCCGTCTCCGCAAGGCGTTCCGCGTCTCCTGCCCACGGCTGCTCGGACGCGGTGCGGGCACCTGCGTCCGGGAGGGCGGTGAGAGGGGGCGGTGGAAGGAAGGGCGTGAAGCAGGGGAGGGCGGTGAAGAAGGGGAGGGCGGTGGAACCGGTCATGCCGGAGGCGCGAGTGCCCGCGGGCGGGGGTGCCGGGCGCCGGGTCAGTCGTCGGTGCTGTGGCGCGGGGCGGGCGTGAGGGGGCCGTTGGCGGTGACGACCGTGGTGAGGGGGTAGGACGGGCCGTCGGTGCCGGCGAGGACGAGCAGGGGAGTCTCGTCGTCCCGGCTCCGGCCCCGGTAGAGCCAGCGCCGGCCGTGCCGGTCGGTGTGGTCCTGGGCGAGGTCGTACACGCGGCCGGCCAGGCAGAAGGGTTCCGCGGCGCGGCGGGCGGCCTGTTCCAGCAGACGGGGCACGTCATGTGCGGTGAGGTGGATCTCCACGCCGTCCAGCTGTCCGGTGACGGTCTGAGCGCCTGCCGTGCGCTGGGTGGGGGCGTCCAGGGGCGCGCCGACGGCGGTCAGCCAGTAGTCCCAGTCGGCCAGGGACAGGGCGTGGATGCGGACGGTGACGCGTTCCTGGTCCCAGGTGATCCGGGTGACCTCGAGCCGGCCGGCGTGCTCGGCACGCAGCCGGGCGGCGGTACGGGCGGTGGGCGGCTGGGCCGGGCCGGGTTCCGGGTCCTGGGCCGCGGCGTCCCGCACGGCCTCGGGGGCCGGGACGAGTGCGGACGGGACGAGCGCGGACGGGACGAGTGCGGACGGGACGAGTGCGGACGGGACGAGCGTGGACGGGGTGACGGCGGGCGGCCAGTCGGAGGCCGTGGCGGGCCGGGCGGGCGGCGCGGCGGGTTCGGGATCCGGCGCCGGCTGCGCCACCGGCTCGGCGTCGGCGTCGGCGTCGGCGGACAGACCGGGTGCGCCGAGCGTGTAGAGCAGATGGAGCGGGTGACTGCTGTCCAGGACCCCGCTGGGCGGCGCGGGCCGCAGGGCGTCACCGGACGTACCCGCGTCACCGGAATTCCCCGCGTCACCGAACGCACCGGAGCAACCGGACGCACCGGAGCGACCGAACGCACCGGAGTCGCCGGACGCACCAGGCTCACCGGGCACGCCGCCGCCGACGTCCGCACCCGCCGTGCCGCCGCCGTTCTCCACGAGGCGTCCCTGGGCGCGCAGGTCGGCGATGAAGGCGCGGGCCAGTTCGCGCAGCCGCGCGGTCAGCTCCTGCTCCGCGTCGGCGCCGGCGCCGGTGCCGTGGGGATCGGGGCCGGTCATGCGACCGCTCCCGCGTAGGCCTTGCGCAGGGAGTCCAGGGCGCGCCACTGGAGGGTCTTGACGGCGGCGTCGGTGGTGCCCATGGTGCGGGCGGTCTCGCTGATGGTCATCTCGTCCAGGAACCGCAGCCGGATCACGATCTGCTGACGGGGCGTGATCTCGGACAGGGCGTGGTGGAGGTCGGCGACGGCGAGATGGGACAGGACGGTGTCCTCGGGGTTGTTGTTCACCGGCGGTGCCCAGGTGTCGGTGAGCTGGGTGATGTGGTCGACGAAGGTCAGACGGCGGGTCGCGGCGGTCTTGAAGTGGTCGGCGACCACATGGCGCGCGATGGTGCACAGCCAGGCGCGGATCGAGGTCCCGGTCCAGGTGAAGGTGGCGATCTTGGCCCAGGCCTTCATGAAGACATCGGCGGTGAGGTCCTCGGCCACGGCCGGGTTCGATCTCACCCGTTGACCGATGAGCGTGGCGACGACGTCGTGGTGCATCAGGTACAGCTCGGCGAACGCCTCCCTGTCCCCCTGCTGGGCACGGGCGATGAGAACGGGCTCGGTCTTGGCGTGGCTGGTCAGGGCAGTGTGTGCCGGGGTGGTCAAGGCGTGCTCCCGATGAGACGTGGACAAGGCTTTTCCTGCGTGGACTTCCGGCGGATGCCGTCGCCCGCACGCGGTGCGGGGCGGAAAAGAACAAAGGGAAAGGGAATGGGAAAAGAGGCAGGAGGCAGGAGGCAGGAGGCAGGCGGGACGTCAGCCGGCCGCCTGCCGCCGCGGGGGATGGTGCGGCTGACGGGTGGTCATGCGCTGCGCGCGGGCCGGGGTGGTGGCCTGGAGGGTGTGCGGATCGTCGTAGACGAGCGCGTCGAGCCGGATACGGTAGGCGTCGCGCAGTGTCCACAACGTGGAAAGGCTCGGCTGTTTCGTTCCGGCGGCGAGCCGGTGCAGCGTGGATTTGCTGATACCGGTGCGCTGCGCCATGTCGGCGACGCTCACGTCGCCGAGCTCCCTGGCCTTTACCAGGAGCGTGGCCATGTGGAGGCGAAGCATGGTCGAAAGACCCCCTCAGCGACGTGCAGCCGTGCGGCTAACCCACACGCACGCAACATATGCAAGTTGCCAGACATAAGTGACGCAAGGGTATTTTGATTCGCACACAGATACGACATTGACAATGTGGCCTGCGCAAATACCCGATCTAGGGTGTGACCTGCAAAAGTGCACGCGTGCAACAAATGGGTGCGCCCTTTCCTGCGCGCTACGCTCCGGACATGCGGAGCATGGAAGATTCCCCCCACGCGCGCCGGGCCGAGCGGCAGGCTCAGGCCAGGCGAGTCGGCGCGTATCTCACGGCGGCCGCGACCGCGGCCGGGTACGACGTCCGCCGGCGGGCCGGCGGGCGGGCGCAGCTGGCCGCGGCGACCGGCCTGAGCCTGACCACCATCAGCCGGACGCTGGACGGCAAGACCTTGCCGCTGCCCTCGCAGCTGACGACATGGGCGACGGTCCTCAACCTCGACCACCGCAGCATGTGGGTGGAGAGCGGCCTCATGCCCGAGCAGCGCCGGCCCCACCCGCCGGCCGCACACCGTGGGACCACCTCGGGGGCTCTCTCCCCGGAGGAGGCGGTGACGGCGTGGGGGATCACCGACCCCATCATCCGCAGAACACTGACCGGGAGCATCGTCCACGCCATCGAGCTCCAGGAGGAGATCGACCGGGCCGCCGGGGACCGCGCCACCGAGGACCGGGACGCCGTCGCCCGCGGCTAGTGCTGCGACCGGAAAGGTTCACCGGCTCACGACGCCCGGCACGGCACCTCGCCGCGTTGTCGCATCACCCGAGTACGTCCAGTACGCGGGTGATGCTCCGCCTTGCGATGCACCGCACCGGACGCCGCGAGCTTTCCGGCAAACCTTTCCGGCCACAGCACTAGACCGGCAGCGCGTCCCGCCACTGGCGTCCCGCCTGCCCCGGCGTACCCCCTGCCCCGGCGTCCCGCCCGACGCCGGGGCATTCCGTTACAGCGTCCCCACACCCAACTCACCGTGCGGGACCGGCCCTGGGCATCCACCCCGCGCACCCGCCCCTGCCCGTCCACCCTGCGCATTCGAGCACATGCACGCCCGGCGGGTGCTCCGCCCGGCCCCGACCCTCCCGCTAAGCTCGGCCAGACCTTCGGCCGAAGAGCGGTGTCGGCGCCAGCCGTTGACGGCCGATTCCGAAAAGCCGGGGATATCCTCCTGCCGTTGCCAGGACCCGCCGGCGGCGAAACGCCGCGCTGGCGAGAGGGGTAGCAGGTGCTCGTCGTACAAGGAACCTCCGTGACCGCGGTCGTGCGTGGCAGCAGTGGCGAGCCGGTGATTCTGCTCGCCGGCGACACGCACCGGCACCTTTCGCAGGCGGCGCTGACCGACGTACTGAAGGCCGCCGCCGCCGTGTGCAGCGCCGCCGAACTCGAGGCCGTCGCCGAGGTCGCCGGCCGGCTGGGCGACGGCCCGGCGGACTTCCATGTCCGCGTCGGCGGCGACGTCCTGGCCGTCTACCGGCTCCCCGTCACATGAGCACATCCCCGGCTCACCGAAGAAACAATTCTCCGGCCTCGGCAACCCCCCTCACCCCGCCCAACTCCCCCTGATGCGACGGGTATTGACGATCCCCCGCCCCACGCGCGACGCCCCGCTCCCGACGCGCGCCGCACCCGCCCCGCACACACCGCGAAGCCCCGCCTTGCCACGTCATCGGCCCTGATGACACCACTTGCCAGAACATCCATACGCTTCTGAACGAATGTTGCATATGGATTGTTTGCGTTTTTCCATCCGCTTCGGCTACCGTCCAGGACCTCCGAACAAAACGTCCGGAGATTTTGGACGGTTGGCGGTGGTCGCCCCCACGACCACCGCGTCCGCCAGGAGCGGCCGGGTTTCCGCATGGCCCGGCCGCACCGGACGGAAGGGCGACCGTCCAATTCCCCTTCCGGCGCGACCGCGCTGACACCCGTGCTGCTCGCTCACCCGTCAGCCGAAAGCCGCCGGCAGGCGCGAAACAGGGCCGTAAGGACGCCCGGACACCACAGTCCCCGTCCCGGCCACGCCGCAACGGCACACGTTTCGCTCGCTCATCCCTTGTCGATCCATCCGAATCCGAAAAGGAGTTTGCCCATGAACATGGACCAGCTGCAGGCCGAATCCGCCGAACTGCTCCCCGGCCGTGAGGCGCTCGGGAGGTTCTCGTTCAACTTCTCCAAGGTGTCCACGGTCACCAAGAAGATCGCGCACGTGGACGCGCACAACGAGTCGGCCGCGCTGAACCAGTGCTCGCCGTACGCGGTCGCGCAGTCCGAGGCCACCCAGGCCATCAGCGTGCAGCAGTAACAGCCGTGAGGGGGCGGGGCCCGGCTCCACCGACCCGGACCCCGCCCCCTCGCCATGCACCACGGACTCCAGCACGGGACGGGCTGTTCGCGGCACACCGGCACCCGTCCGCTCGCAGCCCTGCCGCCGGCCTGCGAGGCGCCGTACGCGAGAAGGCACAGCGCGCTCACCGGCCCCCGCACCCGACCGCCGGCAGCATCCGCGGCCAGGACCGGCCGACGTGCAGCATCCGCGGCCAGGACCGGCCGACGCGCCCACGCGCCCACCCTCCCACGCGCCAGGAGAAGCCCATGACGGCGCCCGATGACACTCCCACCGGCACCCCCGCCACGGCCCCCGCCACGGCCCTCGCCACCGCCCCCGCAACGGCTCCCGCCCCCGCCACCCTGCCCGCCGGCAGCGACCCCCCGCCCCCAGGCACGGCCCCCACGGCCTCCCCGGCCCCGACGGCCCCCGGCGCCGCACCCGCGCCCCGGCTCAGCGAGGGCCTGCAACGACTGGGTGAATACCAGGGCTCAGGCTTCACCGAACGCAAATACCTCGTCCGCCGCGGCGACGGACAGGTCATCCAGCTCTCCCGGCTGCTCTACCTCGTCGTCAGCTCCATCGACGGCGTACGCGACACGGAGACGATCTCCCACCGCGTCAGCGGCCGCCACGGAGCGGAGGTCACCACCGACGACATCCACTACCTCATCGAGCACAAGCTCGCCCCCCTCGGCATCACCGCCCCGCCGGCGGACGGCGCCCAGCAGGCGGAGGCCCCCCTGCCCCGCACCGACCTGCTGCTGGCCCTGCGCGGCCACAAGGTCATCTTCCGCGAACCCCACGTGGCCCGCATCGCCGCCGCCCTGGCCTGGCTGCACCACCCCGCCGCCGTCGCCCTCACCCTGGCCGGCATCGCCGCCCTGGACGTGTGGCTGTTCGCCGTCCACGGAGCCATCACCCCCCTGCTGCAAGTCCTCCAGCAGCCCCTGTGGATGCTCATCCTCTTCGCCCTGACCGTCGCCTCCCTCCTCTTCCACGAGTTCGGCCACGCCTCGGCCTGCCGCTACAGCGGAGCGACCCCGGGAAAGATCGGCTGCGGCATCTTCCTGATCTGGCCCTCCATGTACACCGACGTCACCGACGTCTACCGCGTCGGCAGGACCGGCCGCCTGCGCACCGGGCTGGGAGGCGTCTACTTCAACGGCATCTTCATGCTCGCCCTGGCCGCCGGCTACCTCGCCACCGGGCAACCCTTCTTCCTGGCCGCCGTCTACCTGACCCACTTCGAGATCCTCGAACAGCTCATGCCCGTGGTCCGGCTGGACGGCTACTACATCCTGGGCGACCTCGCCGGCGTCCCCGACCTGTACGGCAAGGTCAAGCCCATCCTGCTCGGCCTGCTGCCCGGACGCCGGCGCACCCGCCGCACCGCCGGAGCCGCCGAGCTCAAACGCTCCGCCCGCATCACCGTGACGGCCTGGGTCCTCACCATGATCCCGCTGCTGCTCGCCGAGGCCGCCTACGCCCTGTGGAACCTGCCCCGCCTCCTGATCACCGCCGCCCGCAGCCTGCGCGACCAGAGCACGGGAACCTACACGGCCTTCGCCGACGGCCACCTCGCCGCCGGCCTCATGGCCGTCATCGGCACCCTCATGCTCCTGTGCCCGGTGGCCGGAGGCGCCTACCTCGCCGGCCGGATCACCACCCGCCTCTGGAAGGCCGCCGCCACGGCCACCCGCGGAAAACCGGCGCTGCGCCTGACCCTGGCCGCCGCGGCCGCCGTCGGCCTGGCCGTCCTGGCCACCGCATGGATCCAGGGCCTCACCCCCCGCCCCCTCCCCGAAGCGGCACCCGTCACCCCCGCCCTCCAACCCGGCAAACCCACCCCGCCACCACCCCGCCCGACCCCTCCCGCCCCCACCCACCGGACCACCACCCCACCCCCCACACCGACCCCCAGCACCCCACCTGTCCCCCACACCCCCAAGCCGACCACCCCGCCGCCCCCCTCACCCACACCCCCCACAGCCACCCCCACGCAATCCCCCACACCACCCCCCTCCACCAGCCGGACACCCCCCATCACCCCCACGCCCTCGCCGTCCCCCTCCACCACCCCCACGCCCTCCACGACCCCCACACCCACCCCCTCCCTCTCACCCCCACCAACCTCCCCCACCCCCACCCTCACCCTTTCCTGACACCCCCCACCCCCCCTGACCCCCGCCCCCCCGACCCCCTGACCCTCCGACTCCCCTGACCCTCACCGACAGGAGCCCCCATGCACCACCGCAAACCACGCACCCGCACCGCCACCAAAGCCGCCCTCGGCCTCGGCATCGCCGCCACGACCACCGCGGTCATGACGGCCGCCACCACCCCGACCCAGGCCGCCGGCCGCTTCCCCCGCGTCGCCATCGCCGTCGACTCGGCCCGCAGCCACGCAGACAGGACTCACGTGCGCCAATTCGACGAGAACTTCGCCATCCACGAGTACGGCCCCACCGTCGCCGTCACCGCGAACAACCGGGCCACCGCCGTATCGGCGGGATGCTCCCCGGACAACCCCTGCCGGTCCATCGCGCTCTCGTACCAGATCGTCACCACGGCCGGAGCGAACGCGCGCCTGATCAACGCCACCAACCTCAGCAGGTCCGTCAACGAACACTGCCCGGCGTGCCAGACCTACTCCGCCGCCTACCAGTTCATCGTGGCCACCCCGCGCCGCTTCACCCTCAGCGCCCAGGCACGCGGCCAACTCGCCCACATCAACCGCCAGGTCGACGCGCTGCGCACCTCCCAGTGGTCCATCGCCCGCATCAGCCAACACGCCGACGAACTCGCCCGCCAGGTCAAGAGCATCCTCGACCACGAGGCCGCCCGCGCCCCCCGCGCCCCCCGCACCCCCGGCAACGACCAACTGGCCGACTTCGCGCCCACGGTGACCATGCACCGCTACGTCCGCTGACCCCCGAACCGCTCAGGGCTGCGGACTCTCCCACCCCAGCCCTGAGCCCCACCCCACGCGAACCGTCGGTCGAGGCCGGGCCCACAGCCCGGCCTCGACCCGTTCCCGCACCGCTCAGAAGAGAGCGCCGACGACGATTCCCAGGAATTCGCCAACGGAACCGAGGATGGTGGTCAGCATTTCAAGCTCCTTGGAGAGAAACGGGTAGGTACGAGTAGAACTACCTGCTCCCCACCAGATGCGCATGCCAGGACCGATTTCCGAGTGAACCCCCCGAAACAGTGCCGACACCCGTCTGCGCCGAACGGGAGCACAGGATCCGACAACGCGCTCCCGCAACGCTGCCGCCGGATCCACCCGGGAAAATGAAGGGCAACGAGTTCCACCCCGACTGACCCGGGCGCCGTGGGACCACCTGTACTCGGTGGCTTCAGCGAAGCCGCACACCGCCGCCTGGAAGGTCAACGGCCCGTGCTCGCCGCGGGTCTGACGGACGGTTGCATCCCACGCGGGCGCGTCCGGCGCCCGGTCGGCCGCGGCGCCCATCGGTACATCGGTACCGGCGAGGCGGCCGCCACAGTCCAGCGGGCCACCACCACAGGACCCAGGCCTCCTGCCCGATCGTCATCAACCAGCCAACCCTCCCGAAGCACACCTTAACTTAAAACATGAAAGAAGCCCTCCGTCCTCGCATCGCCCTGAGCTGCGGCTACTCGGCCGCGCACGCCGGCCCGCGCGGCGCGAACCCCGTGCCACCCCACCCGCCGACGGTCACTGATTGACCACCGAACCAGGACATCTCACCCCCGCGGGCGGGGCGCGAAAGTTCCTGTCCTCTCCCACCGCCGATGATCTACGTTTGCAATCGTGTGGGAATGAGAAGCAATTCGCCGTGAAACCGCACTAGTTTCTTCGGAAGCGAGCAAAGGCTCGAAGTACAAGGAGGAACATGTCCCTTCCGCCGACCACGCGAGATCCTTGGGCAGACGTGACGAGCGTCCGCGGCTTTCAGTGCGACGAACTGATATCGGCCCTTCAGAAATACATCCGCAGGGGAAATCTGGAAGAGGCGCTTCTGGTCGCCCGGGAGATGTACGAGACGAGCCCGGAACTGGAGACGCACCTGTGGAACCGGCTGCTGGTGATCTCCATGTCGGACTGCAATGACGGGACGTTCATGCAGACGCTCATCGTCGAGTCCCTGCAGCGCGTGGGCATGCGCATGCAGCGGGGCACCGGCGAGCGCTGGGGCTTCCTCGTGCAGGCCGTCCGCTACCTGGTCGCGATCCCCAAGGACGAGACCACGGACGAGATCTGCATGTGGTCGCGCCACACGATGAACAAGAATCTGCGCGGCCCGGTCATCCCGGACTACGCGCTCGACATCCACACCGAAGCGGGCCGCAAGATGGGCCGCGGGATGGCCCACTTCCTCACGGAAGGCACCGTCATCACCAATCCGTACCCGGGCGCCGACCCGACCTTCGGCGAACGCGTCCGGGAGATCGTGGCCCGAGGGGAGTGGCACTAGCCGCGTGCTCGACGGCACCGCTTCCGCCCGCCCCGCGGCGAAATCTCCCGCGAGCTCGAGAACGAAATGGACCGTATGCGGATAGTTGTCACGGGAACCGGCGGCGCATCCGGCTACGCAGTGGCGCTCCAGGCCGAGCAGCTCGGATACGAAGTCCTCTGGGCCGACGCCGATCCCCTCTGCCCTGCACTGCTCGCCAACTCCCCTCGGGCCCGGCTGCTTCCTCCGGCGTCGGAAGGCGGCGCCTACCTCGAAGCACTGGCGAAGGCCGCGAAGGACTTCGGAGCCGGCTGCGTCAGCTTCAACACGGACGCCGAGGTGCGTTACGCCGCCCACGAGACCGAGACCCTGAGCGAGCTGGGCCTGACGCAGTGGATTCCCTCACCTGAAACCGTCCGGGTGTGCTCGGACAAGGCGGAGTTCGCCCGCCGGCTGAGCGGGGACCCCCGATTCCGGACACCGCTCTCCTACTCGGCGGACGACCTGCGAGCCGGCCCCCTCCCGGCCGCCGGCGTGTTCGTCAAGACACGCTCGGGCAGCGGCGGGACGGACTCCATGGTCTGCTCCAGCCGGCCCGAGCTGGACGCCTGGCTGGCCCGGCATCCGGACGGACTGGTCCAGGAAGTACTGACGGGACAGGAATTCTCCGCGGACTGTCTGTACACGGGTGCGGACCTGCCGCTCGTCGTCACCCGGCGGCGGCTGCGGACCCGCTCGGGCATGTCCACGGTCACCGAGACCTTCCACCACCCGCGACTCGAACAGCTCGTCGCCGGCCTGCTGCGGGAACTGCGGGTCGTAGGGCCTTCCTGCGTGCAGGGATTCCTGCAGCCCGACGGCATCGTCCTCACCGAGGTCAACGTACGGTTCGGAGGCGGATGCGCGGCCGCCTTCTGGGGCACGACGCATCTGGTGGAGCAGTACCTCGCCCTGCTCACCAGCAACGAGAGAAAGCTGCCCGAAGGGCTGCACGGACAGCGCTCCTTCACCACGACCGTGCTCGTGCGCGTTCCCGGCTACACCACATTCCAGGCCGGGCCGGAGACGAAGGAGCCCACCACCTCCACGGAGTCCACCACCTCCACGGAGTCCACCACCTCCACGGAGTCCACCACCTGCACGGAGTCCACCACCTCCACGGAGTCCACCACTTCCACGGAGTCCACCACTTCCACGGAGTCCACCACTTCCATGGAATCCACCACTTCCATGGAGCCACGAACGGGGGAGGAATAGACATGGCGCGTGGGAGCGTGCTCGTCATAGCGCCGCATCCCGACGACGAGACGTTCGGGTGCGGAGGCACCATCGCGACACTGGCGGCCTCCGGCATGGACGTCTACGTCGAACTCATCGTCCAGCACGGGATCAACACGGGCGGCCCGGCCGCGGCCCGGGTGGCCGCCGACCGGGGCACCGAGTTCGCGCTGGCATGCAGCAAGCTCGGCGTCAGCGACTACCACGTGATGATCCAGGACGGCGATCACCGGGACACCCTGCACACACAGACCGCGCGACTCGTCGAGTCGATAGAGTCCACCTCCCCGATCTCCCTCGACAGCGTGCGGCCCCAACTCGTGCTGCTGCCGGCCCGCGGAGCGTTCCACCAGGACCACCAGGTGGCCCACCAAGCGGCGTTCGCCGCATGCCGCAACCGCGGAGCCGGACATCACACCCCGTCGGTGATCCTGGGCTACCAGTGCCCCGAGGACTCCTGGAGCTCGCAGCCGGAGCAGGCCACGGCCACCCTCGACATCACCGAGCACTACGGGCAGAAACAGGCCGCGGTCGCCTGCTACCGGCACCAGACCAAGCCGGACCCCCACCCGCGGTCCATGAGCGGGATCGAACAGGCCGACGCCGTCCAGGGAGCCGCCATCGGAGTCCCCTACGCGGAATCGTTCGTGACCTACCGGACCGACCTGAAATTCATCGCCGAGGCGGCGGGAACCCGGGAGCCGGCGTGCGAGAACACCTAGAGGACTGGCAGTGGGCCCAGACCGTCGTCAGGTTCACCGACCGGCGGCCCCCGGACCAGGTGGTCCAGAGCGTCCGGGCCATCCCCCTGGCGGAGGACGGCGTCGTGGTCTGCCGGCTCTCCGACGGCACGGCCTTCCTCCCCGGCGGAACCAGGGAGGACGGCGAGTCCGTCGACGCGTGCCTGCGCCGCGAACTCGCCGAAGAGGCGGGTTTCCTCGTGAAGGGGCGACCCCACTGGTTCGCCGCGCACAGCGGCGTCTGCTACAACCGCGTCCCCTACAAGCCCTACGCCCCGTTCCCGCTGAAGGCCTGGCTGTGGGGAGCGGTCCAAGGAGAACTCGCCGGTCCTCCCACGAACCCCGCCGGCGCCGAACAGGTCGCCTCGGTCAGCGTGCTGCGACCGCGGGACGCCGTGGACCTCCTCGAGCACGAAGGCCGCGGCTACGCACAAGCGCTCCGGTACTGGATGAGCCTGGGAGCCCCCCTTGAGTCCTGAGCACGACACCCCACGCGATCTGCTCGTCGACACCGACACCCTGGGCATCAACGACGACGCCCTCGCGCTCCACCATCTCTTCGCCCTGGCGCGCATCCCCCGCCTGATCACCACGGTCTTCGGGAACACCACTGCCACCATCTCGGCGCGACACGCACACGCCCTGGCGCGCGCTCACCGTCTGGACATCGAGGTCGTCCGGGGGTGCGAGAAACCGCTGTGGTGGTACGAGCCCGTCCGTCAGGGCGTGCGCGAGACCGTCGCGGCCCTGCCGGCGGACACGTACGTCGCCTCGCTGCGCCCGGACAACGACGGCTTCTGGGACACCGGCACCGAGGACGGGCCGGCCCCCGACGCGCTGGCCGCGGCCCTGACGCGATCCCCGGGGGCCGACGTCCTCGCCCTCGGCCCCGTGACGAACATCGCCCGGGCCCTGCGGCGGCTTGCGCCCTCCGTCCCGGCCCGGCACCGTCTGTGGATCTCCGGCGGATCCCTCAGCAGCGGAAACGTGACGGAACACGCCGAGTTCAACACGTTCGCCGACCCCGAAGCCCTCGAGGAGTGCCTGTCGGCGGGGTGGGAGACCGCGGTGATGGTCCCGCTCGAGGTCCTCGAGGCCCCGCGGCTGGTGCCGGCGGCGGTGGAGCGGATCCGGCGCACCGGCACCCCGCTCGGCGCCGCTCTGGACAAGCTCGAACGCGAATCGCCCCGGGGCGAGAGCACGGACCGCGAACCCATCTGGGACGTGGTCGCGGCCTCCCTCATGGCGGACCCGGCCCTGCCGCACAAGGAGGAGACGGGAACCATCACCGTCGACACCGATCCGGCGCACCGCGGAGCCGTCCGGTTCCGGCAGGGCGACGGACCCCACCGTCTGGTGACGCACATCGACCCCGACGCCGTCCTCCAGCGGTTCGAAGCAGCGGTGAGCCGGCCGAGGAGCGCCCCTTGAACGCCGGCTCCCCCGACTCCTCGCCCTCCGTCCCGCCCACGCCCGCGCCCATGTCCCCGCAGGACCTGACGATCGTCATCCCGGTGCGCGACGATCCGCTGATCTATCGGTGCCTGGCGTCCATCGACGTCCCCTGCCCCGTCATCATCTCCGCCAACGGGTCACCGGACTGGTTCCTCAAGGGACTGACGACGTATGCGAAGGCCGCGTCCCACGTGACCGTCCTGAGCACCCCGGACAGCGGAATCGGCCTGGCCTACAACCGCGCGATCACGCAGGCGCTCACGCCGCTGGTCCTCCTCATGGACTCCGACTGCGCCTTCGAGCCCGGAGCCATCGCCTCGATGCTGGCCGAAGCGTCCTCCGGGCTGGTGAAGGGACGGGTCCGGTTCGAAACCGCGGGCCGCGGCAGCCGGCTGGTGGCCGCGGCACGACGACTGACGGAAGACCCCTTGGTCACCAAGAAGGTCAACGCCTACAGCCCACCGCTGCTCTACCGCACGGACATCGTGGCGAAGATGGGCGGCTACCACTTCAGCACCGCCATGAAGTGGCGCGAGGACCGCGACTTCGAACTGCGCCGGCGCAGGTCGAACCTGCCGGTGCGGCTCGTCCCCCAGGCGGTCATCCGGCACAAGCCCCTGAGCGTACGGGAGGACCTCAGAAGCGTCCGGGCCTACGGAGCGGGCCAGGCGCACGGCGAAGCGCTGAAGGTGCTGCCCGCCATGTCCCTGCACCACGAGTTCAGGAAGGCGTGCGCAGTGGCGTGGAGAGGCGTGCGGCGCGGCGAACCCGGCGCGGGGGCCTACGCCGCGCTCAGGAACCTCCTGGTGGTCGCGAGCCGCGCCGCCGCGTTACGGCGCCGAGGGGAGGCGACGTGATCAGGATCGTCTTCTGCGACCTCGACGGGACCCTCGTGCGCCCCGGCGGACACGTCCTCGACGAGGACATCGACCAGCTGCGGCGGACGACCGCCGGCGGAGCCCGTCTGGTCTTCGTGACCGGACGCCCCGCACGCTGTCTGTCCGATCTGCCGGCAGCCGTCGTGGGGCTCTCCCGCCACATCGTCACCTCGAACGGGGCCTCGGAGGTCGTGGACGGCCGGACGCGGATCCTCGCGCCCCTGGCCGGACAGCGGGCACGGGAATTCTCCGACGCGCTCCGCACAGCCGACCCCAAGGTCAGCTTCGCCACGGAGTTCGAGTCCGCGTTCGGCTACGAGCCGGGATACGCCTGGTGGCCGGCCACGGACACGGGCGCCGACGGCTTCTGCGCGGACCTCGCGGACCTGACCGGCAGCACCCTGCCCGTCACCAAACTCCTGTGCCGCAGCGCCGCCCTGAACGCCGGGGACCTGGCCCGTACGGCGCAGGCCCTGGGGCATGCCGTCACCGTCACCTACTCCTGCCGGCCCGAGGAAGGCGGACCGGTCGAAGTGCTCTCACCCCTCGCCTCCAAAGGACACGCGGTCCGCAGGATCCTCCGGGACACGGGCCTGACGCCGGCCGAGGCCCTCGCGTTCGGGGACCGGGCCAACGACATACCGATGCTCCAATCCGTCGGCGAGGCCGTCGTGATCGGCGACCCGACCGAACCCGGCCTCTCCGTCTTCCCCTCCGCGGCTTCCGTGGGCACCTGGCTGGCGGTAGCGCACGGCGAGCACCGGCCCGCACGGCACCCGGCCGACGGGGGAACGACGTGAAGCTCGCGCGTCCCACGCCCCCCGTCCACACGCAGGGCGCCCCTCAGGGACGCCGGTTCGGCAGGACGGCGACGTCCCTGGGCGTCGCCGCCGGATGCCACGCCCTGGCGATGTCGGTGTTCGGCACCACGCTCAGCCTGTTCCTCGCGGACGCCGTGGGCGCGGGACCCGGACTCATCGGCCTGTACTTCACCGGCTGTGCCGTCGCCGGCATCGGCATCAACCTGGCCATGGGCCGTCTGTCCGACCGGCTGCCCGACCGCAGGATCGCCCTCGCCTCGACCGCGCTCGCGGGAAGCGCCGGCGCGCTGATCCTCACGGGCGCCCGCACCTACGCGGTGGTGTTCGCCACCGGAGCCGTACTCCTCGGCCTCAACGAGGCGTACATCTCCCAGCTGTTCGCGTACGTCAAGGAGTTCGCCGACACGACCGGCAGGGAGGTGACCCCGTTCAGTTCCGCGGTGCGGTCCGTCTTCTCCGCCGGGTGGGTGGTCGGTCCGCCCGTCGGCCTCTTCCTGCTGACCCACGCCGGGTTCGCCCGCATGTACGCGGTCGCGGCCGCCCTGCTGGTGCCGACCGTGGTCCTCGGCCGCTGGTTCCTGCCGGCCCTGCAGCCGCCGCCCCGGCCGGAGCCCGACGACAGGACAGGCAACCGCCGTCCGGCCCTGCGCCGCGCCCTCACCACGGTGCCGCCCCGCTCCTGGCTCCTGCTCGGCTCGGTCACGGCGGTCAACGTGGCGAACCAGATGTACCTCATCACCATCGCGCTGCACGTCACCAAGGACCTGCGGCTGCCGGCCTCCCTGGTCGGCCTGATGGCCGGAGCCTGCGCGGCCCTGGAGATCCCCCTGATGATCACCGTGGGCCGTCTGGCCGACCGCGTCGGGAAAGTACGGATCATGGCCGCCGCCGTGGCCCTCGCCGTCGTCTTCTTCTGCCTGCTGCCGATGGCCCGCTCGGCACCCGCACTGCTCGCCCTCCAGCTGCCGAACGCCATGTGGATCGCGGTGATCACGAGTATCCCGATGGTGGTGGTGCAACAGGAGGTACCCGGCGGGACCGGCACGGTGTCCGCGCTCTACTCGTCCACCTTCCCGGTCGCCCAGCTGCTGGCCGGGGCCATCACCGGGGTGGTCGCCGCGCAGGCCGGCTACCGCAGCGTCTTCTGGATCTGCGCCGGACTCTGCGCGCTCGCCGCCGTACTCCTCCTCCTCCGGCGCCGCGCCGCCCCCCTGGTCCCCGCCGGCCAGGGGCGGCCGGACCGCCCGGACGAACCAGACGACAACGAGAGAGACCTGACGTGACGATCCGCTTCGTATCCGTCGTCGGCGCCGACACCGGCCTGCTGGACGCCGCCCTCACCCACTACCGCGCCCTCGGCGTCGAGTCCTTCCACATCGCCCGGCACATCGAGACGTTCGACGACCCCGACTTCCGCCGTTCCCAGGAGGTGGCCGCCCAGCACGGCATCTCCTTCGCCGCGGTGCATCAGGGGCCCTGGGACGAGGACCTCAACGGATATCTGATCCGGGCACAGATGCGACGCCACCCCAAGGACTGGTGGGTCGTCGCGGACCTCGACGAGTTCCATGTCTACGACCGGCCCCTGACCGACATCATCGCCGCGTGCGAAGCCGGCGGGTACGACTACGTCAAGGGCGCCCTGCTGGACCGGGTGTCCGCCGACGGCAGTCTGACGCCGCTGAAACCGCACGAGTCCATCTGGGCGCAGTACCCCCTCGCCGGACTCGTGACGCTGCGCCTGCCGGGCGCCGGCTCCTCCAAGGTGACCCTCGCCCGCGGCGAGGTACGACTGCACCTCGGCCAGCACGGCGCCGAGACGGGACGCCCCATGCCCGCCGAGGAGGCCTTCCCCCAGGTCCACCACTTCAAATGGAACGACACGGTGCTGGCCCGGCTCGTCCAGCGGGAACAGGCGTACTCGTCCGGCGACTGGCACCTGACCTACCCCGACACCGTGGACGAGTCACGCCGTATGCTCCAGCACCTCGACGCCAACGGCGGACGGATCGACGTCACCGCACAGGAACTCCGGCTGCACCGCTGCGGCAGCGCCTACACCGACTACCGCCCGTGGCCGGAACTCGTCCCCCTGCTCAAGACCATCCGATAGCGCACACCGGCTCCCGGCTCCCGGCACAGCACCGCAGGGCGGCCCACACCCACCAGACAGGAGAAAACCGCATGGAACCCACAGCTGCGGCTGCCCGCGCCGCGGTCTTCGGATACTTCGGCATCAACGGCACGGCGCTCGCCCTGTGGGTGGCTCACATCCCCGACATCAAGCGGGATTTGGACCTCAGCTCCCTGCAACTGGGAGCGGCGCTGCTCGTGGTGGCCGGCGGAGCCCTGGCCGCCATGCAGATCGCCGGCCGGCTCATCGACCGCGCCGGCTCGGCCGCCGTCACCCGGGCCGGCGGCACAGCGCTCCCGCTGACCCTGCTGGGCCCCGCCTTCGCCCCCTCACTGCCCTGGCTGGTGCTCTCACTCGCCCTGCTCGGCGCGGCCAACGGCCTGATGGACGTCTCGATGAACGGGCAGGCCGTCGAGGTCGAACGGCGCTACGGCAGACCCATCATGTCCGCCTTCCACGCCGTGTTCAGCGTCGGCGGGGTGGCGGGCGCGGGAGCGGGCGCCCTGCTGCTCGGCCTGGACGTCCCCCGGGAGATCTCCCTGCCGGCGGCGGCCCTGATACTGGGCTCGGCAGCCGTGGCACTCAGGAGCAGGCTGCTGCCGAAACCGGCCCCCTCGGACACCGACGACGCCGACGAGGACAAGACCCGCGCCAAGGGACGGCTGCCGCTGCTCGCCACACTCCTGGGCTGCGTCGCCTTCAGCAGCATGGTCGTCGAAGGAGCGGCCGCGGACTGGGGCGGGGTCCACCTCCAGGAGACGGTGGACGCGGACAACGGCGTGGCCGCCCTCGCCTACGCCGCCTTCGCCGGAGCCATGACCACCGGCCGGGCGCTCGGCGACCGTATCGTCGCCCGGCACGGATCGGTCATGGTCGTCCGCTGGGGCGGCACGACGGCCGCCGCGGGCCTCGCCCTGGTGGTGTGGTCCGGGCACCTGGTGCCCATCCTGCTGGGCTGGCTGCTGGCCGGCGCGGGCGTGTCGACCGTCGTACCGCAGATCTTCACGGCCGCCGGCAACCTCAGCACCGACCAGTCCGGGGCAGCCCTCGCCCGCGCCGCGACACTGGGCTACTTCGGCTTCCTCGCGGGCCCGCCGCTCGTCGGCTCACTGGCGGACCGCACCAGCCTGTCCACCGCCCTGCTCACCCCGCTCCTGCTCGCCGTCACCGTCGCGCTGAGCGGCCCCCTGATCCGGCGCGCCGGCGCGAGCGCGCCCACCCCCGCGCCGGCCGGCCCCGCCGCACACCCCGACACGCCGGCAGCGGCCACCGGCGGCCCGCCCCCCGCGACACACCGCACGACCGAACCCTCGGGAGAGAAATGACCATGCCCGACAGGCAGGCACCGCAAGGCCTGTACTACCCGGTCTCCGAACACAGGATGACCCGCGGGGAGGGCGTCTACCTCTACGACGACCAGGGCCGCGACTACATCGACTGCGCGGCCGCCACGTTCAACCTCAGCCTCGGCTACAGCCACCCCGACGTCGTGGCGGCGATCCAGAAGCAGGCCGGCCAACTGGTCCACGTCACCTCGGCCTTCCAGAGCGAACCCGTCAACGAACTCGTCGACCGCCTGGTCTCCGTGTCGCCGAAGAACCTGACCAAGGTCCACCTGAAGGTCTCCAGCGGCTCCGCCGCAAACGAGGGCGCGATCAAAATGGCCCAGGTGGCGACCGGCAAGCGGGACGTCATCACCCTCTTCCGCAGCCACCTCGGCCAGACCATGATGATGGCGTCCCTCTCCGGGAACGCCTTCCGCAAGGAACCCTTCCCCGCCCTGCTGCCCGCGGGCCTCCAGGTCCCCGACCCGTACTGCTACCGCTGCTTCTACGGCCAGACCCCGGCGAGCTGCGCCATGATGTGCGTCGACAGGATCGACGACTTCATCGAATACGCCAGCACCGGCCAGATCGCCGCGGTGATGGTGGAGCCGATATCCGGCAACGGCGGCAACATCGTCCCCCCGCCGGGATACTTCCAGCGACTGCGCGAATTCTGCGACGAACGCGGAATCGTGCTGATCTTCGACGAGATACAGACCGGCATCGGCCGCACCGGCCACATGTTCGCCGCCGACCACTTCGAGGTCGAACCGGACGCCATCACCGTGGCCAAGGGCCTCGGCGGTTCCGGCGCCCAGGTCGCGGCGATCCTCACCAACGACCGACTGGCCGGCCTGGACGCACACCACCACTCCTTCACCTACGGGGCCAACGTCATGGCGGCCGCGGCGGCGAACGCCACCCTGGAGATCATCGGCCGCCCCGGCTTCCTCGAGAACGTCACCGCCGTCGGGGAGTACGTCATGCGGCGCCTGCGCGCCCTGCAGACACGGTTCCCCCAGCTCGGCGACGTGCGCGGCGTCGGCCTGATGATCGGCGTCGAGATGGTGGACGACGCCGGCGAACCCTCCGCCGACCTCGCCAACACGGTCGCGCGACGGGCCATGGACCACGGCCTGATCATCCGCAGCTCCCGCTACGGCTTCGGCAACGTCTTCAAGATCCGGCCCCCGCTCACGATGACGCTCCAGGAGGCCGCCCTCATGTGCGACCGCCTCGACACCCTGCTCACGGAGATCCTGACGTGAAAGACCTGCTGATCGGCGCGGCCGAGGCCATCCGCGACAGCCTGCGGGCGGCCGGCCCGGCCCCGCTCACCCGGCGGGTGCTGGGCGTCTCCCCGGGCGGTGACGCCCAGTTCGACATCGACGCGGTCGCCGAGGCGGCCCTGTGGAAGCACCTGTCGGCCCACGCCGGCGTCCCCCTGGCCGTGCAGACCGAGGACAACCACCGCCGCGACACCGGGGACGACCCACGCCACCTCCTCGTCGTCGACCCCATCGACGGCACCCGGCCGGCGTCGGCGGGCCTGGAGATGGCCATGGTCTCCCTCGCGGTCGCCCCACTGGACCAGCCGGACCCCACCATCGGCGACGTCACCCACGCACTCCTCATGGAACTGGCAACCGGCGCCTGGATGTACACCGGCCCCGGCACCGAGGGCGTCGAAGCCGACGGCTTCCCCGCGCCCGTCCCCTCCCTGAGCGCCACCGTCTCCCCACGCCACATGTTCTGGTCGCTGGAGTTCA
Organism: Streptomyces sp. NPDC004065; assembly: GCF_044903565.1. Classification (NCBI taxonomy): domain Bacteria; kingdom Bacillati; phylum Actinomycetota; class Actinomycetes; order Kitasatosporales; family Streptomycetaceae; genus Streptomyces; species Streptomyces sp. NPDC004065. The sequence continues at coordinate 74,108 of NZ_JBJDQT010000037.1, forward strand.
ACGGCCACCCCATGCGGCTCATGACGGACGCGTACGCGCACCTGGTCGACGCCTCCGCCAACACCGGCGGCGTCTTCGTCTTCAACAGCGCCTGCTACTCCATCAGCCGCATCGTGACCGGCCAACTGGACGCGTACGTCGACATCGGCAACCGCATCCTGCGCGACCGGCCCGGAACAGAGCCCGAGTTCCGCAGAGTCGGCGGCGGCGACGTCCTCCACCTGTTCCCCTACGACATCGCCGCCGCGGTGGTCCTGGCCCAAAAGGCCGGCGTGGTGATCACCGACGCCTACGGCCAGGGCCTGGAAGGAACGGCCCTGCTCGACCTCTCCCCGCTCAACCAGCGCTCGTGCGTCGCCGCCTCGACCGCGGAACTGCACGCCCACCTGCTCGACACCATCCGCTGGTGACACCCCGATCCCTTGCTCCACACGGAGGTTGTATGCGTGCCCTCACCCTCGGCGAGAACGGCACTCTCGTCCGCACCGAGCGGCCCGATCCCCGGCTCACCGAACCCGACGACGTGCGCATCCGCGTCGTGCAGACCGGCATCTGCGGCACCGACCGCGGTGTGCTGACAGGCAAGTTCCCGGCCAGGACGGGCGTGGTCATGGGACACGAGGCCGTCGGCCGGGTCGACAGCGCGGGCCCGGCGAGCCGGTTCACCCCGGGCGACCGTGTCGTGATCAACCCCACGCTGTACTGCTCGGCCTGCCCCCAGTGCGCCGCGGCACGGTTCCAGCACTGCGAGAACAAGACCGGGACCGAAGTGGGCCTGGACCGCGACGGATCCTACGCCGACTACATCGTCCTGCCCGACAAGTTCGTGCACCGGCTGCCGGACGGCATGAGCTGGGACCGCGCGGTGGTCGTGGAGCCGCTGGCCTGCGTCCTCAACAACCTCGACGCGGCGTCCATCGTGCCCGGTGAAACCGTGACCGTCCTCGGCGCGGGCCCCATCGGCCTGGTCACCGCGATGACGGCGCTCCACCTGGGCAGCGGCGTCCTCCTCGTCGAAACGGACCCCTTCCGGCGCGAACTCGCGGCCAAGCTCCTGCACGACCTGCCGGCCCGCGCGCCCCTCACCGTCACCACGCCCGGCGCCGCCGGGCCGGCGCCCCGCTCCCGCACGGTCATCGACACCGTCGGCAGCCTGCTCGACACGGCGCTGCGACTCGTGGACACCGCGGGAACCGTCGTGATCATGGGCTTCGACGACCGGGCCCGCGTGACGGTACAGCCACTGGACATCCTCCGCCGCGGCCTGCGCATCGTCGGCGCCGGCGACTACAACGCGCCGTCCTTCCCCCGCGCCCTCGCACTGGCCGAGCACCTGCCGCTGGAACGCGTCATCACCCACCACATCCCGCTCGACGAACACCAGCGGGCCCTGGAACTCATCGGCGTCACCGGCCACGGCTACCAGGGAGCCAAGGTCGTCATCGTCAGCGACGACGACCACTGACCGTCCACAGCTCCCACGCACCGCGAACAGAGAGGTCCCGCCAGTGAAAGTACTGATCTCCGGCGGCGCCGGCTACATCGGCAGCACCGTCGCCTCGGCCTGCTCGGACGCCGGCATCACCCCCATCCTGCTCGACAACCTGGTCACCGGGCGAAGGGAGTTCACCGAGGGGCGCGCCTTCTACGAAGGCGACATCGCCGACGGCGCCCTGCTCGACCAGATCTTCACCGAGCACCCCGACATCGATGCCGTGGTCCACTGCGCGGCTCTGATCCTCGTCCCGGACTCCGTCGCCGACCCGGTGGGCTACTACCGGGCGAACGTGGTCAAGAGCCTGGAATTCGCCGCCCACCTCATACGGAACGGATGCGGAAGGATGATCTTCTCCTCCTCCGCTTCGATCTACGCCGCCGGCGCCGACTTCAGCGTCACCGAGGACTCCCCGCTCGAGCCACTGAGCCCCTACGCGCGAACCAAGGCAGTGTGCGAGGCCATGTTCGCCGACATCGCCGCCACCCAGCCGATCCGCATCCTGTCCCTGCGCTACTTCAACCCGGTCGGCGCCGACCCCCAGCTCCGCACGGGCCTGCACACAAGGCGTCCCACCCATGCGGTGGGCAAACTCATCGAGGCACACGCCGAAGGCCGGCCGTTCCGGATCACCGGCACCGGCTGGCCCACCCGGGACGGCTCGGGAATCCGCGACTACCTCCACGTATGGGACCTGGCCACCGCACACGTAGCGGCGCTGCAACGCTTCGACGAGATCATGCGGGGCCCCACACGGTCCGGCGTGATCAACCTGGGCACCGGAACGGGCACCACGGTCAAAGAACTGGTGGACGCCTTCAACACCGTGGTCACCCCACCGGTCACCGTCGTGGAGACCGGTCCCCGCCCCGGCGACGCGGCCGGTGCCTACACACGCAGCGACCGCGCCGAACGGCTCCTCGGCTGGGAACCCCGCCACACCCTCACGGACGGCATCCGAAGCGCCCTGCGGTGGACCGGTATCCGCGACGAACGCCTCCCGGACAAAACCTGACCACCGACACCGCCCCCGGCCCGCCCTCACCAGGGTTCGCACCAGCAGCGGTCGCGACCGCGGTCACCGGCGGCACCGATGGTTCATCGCGCGATGTGGCCGTGGGACAGGGGTCCGGGCCGACGGGTGGCGGCACGCGGGTGGTGCTGCGGTAGCGGAGGTTCCGCACTCGGCGACGTAGATCACCAAGTGTGCGGGTGCCCTGCCGTGGCGAGAGGCGCTACTCTCGCACGAGCAACATAAGTTACCGCTTAGTAGCAATCCAGGGCGGCCCCATCGGTCCCGGGGCTGCGCATCGCCCGACAGTCCGCCCGGCGGGTCCACCCGGCCCGCCGGGACGCTTCGAGGAGCCCCCATGCAGCTCGCCGCGATCGTCGTTTCGCTGACACTCGCCACGGCCGGCATCGCATTGTTCGTGCGCGCCTTCTGGTCCTTCTTCCGGTTCTTCCGGCTGGGGGCGCCCTTGCCGAAGAACGCCAATCGCCTGGACGATCCTTGGCGGCGCAGTGTGACGCTGGTCAAGGAGTTCCTCGGCCATACGCGGATGGCGCAGTGGGGTGTGGTGGGCTTCGCGCACTGGTTCGTCGCGTTGGGCTTCTACACGCTGGTGCTGACGATCGTGAACGCGTTCGGACAGTTGTTCCAGCCGGACTGGACCCTGCCAGTCGTGGGCGGCTGGCTGCCGTATGAGATGTACATCGAGTTCATCGGCACGGGCACCACGGTCGGCATCGTGATGCTGTTCGTGATCCGGCAGCTCAGCCTGCCGAGGCGACCGGGCCGTAAGTCGCGTTTCGCGGGCTCCAACTTCGGCCATGCGTACTTCGTCGACACGGTGATCTTTCTCATCGGTGTCTCCGTGATGGTGCTGCGCGGTCTGGAGGGTGCGCTGCACCACGCGGAGTACGGGCCGGAGAACTACGTCTCCTACGGTCTGACCCAGCTGTTCGACGGCATGGCGAGGCCGGACCTGGAGAACCTGGTCTACTTCTTCGCGATGCTGAAGCTGGGCGCCTCCTTCGTCTGGATGATCACGGTCAGTCTGAAGCTGGACATGAGTGTGGCCTGGCACCGGATGCTCGCGTTCCCGAACATCTGGTTCAAGCGGAACGCGGACGGTTCGACCGCGCTGGGCGCGCTGCAGCCGATGACGTCGGGCGGGAAGGCGATCGACTT
>NZ_JBJDQT010000038.1:0-71773 GCF_044903565.1 Streptomyces sp. NPDC004065
GGAACTCCTTCGGATACGGCTTGGGCACTGCAACATCCTTCCAGGCCGCTTCTCAGCAAGCCAGGTCAGGTGTCACCCAACCCTGCAGCAGTCCCGACAGTTCCTAGTAGTGCTTGATTACGTTGGGTGATCTCGGCTGGCGGTGGGAATTTCTTCTCCGGTATGAGGTCGAGGCCGGCCGATCCCGGCATCGCTCCCAGCCGGCTGGATGCGGCCCCGGCGGCAACAGGGTGGCGGCAGGTGCGACGGCGGCATGACGGACGTGGCACTCGGGCTCGCCCGCGACAGGACGGCTCGGTGGCCGCGTTCTTTGCACTGCGTGTGCAGGCCGCTCGCACGCGCCTGCCCCGGCGCAGGGTTTTCCCTGGCGTGGCTCCGAGGCCCCTTCGGGCTCCAGGAAGCCCGAAACTTCCGGCCCGCTCCTGCCAACGGCCGGCCCCCCCGAGACTCCCGGGCGCCGACGACGGCACCCGGGAGCCTTTTCCGCACCGCCCCGAAACCGGTTTGCGCCCCGGCGGCGTCCTGCGGGAGTGCATGGCCCGGACCGTCCTGCCGCCGGGGCGGGCGCTGTTTTCCGGGGCCTCCGCGGTCGGGCGGTCCGGGCCCTTGCCCACCAGCATGATCCTGCCGGGGTGGGACGTACCAGGACGGTACTCAGTGAGGTGCGCGGGCCGGGCGGGGCGCGGATTGCCCGGCCTCGGGGGCGCGGGTGGCACAGCGCCCTGCCTGCCCGCTGGGTGATGCCCCGATGCTCGCGGCTCGCGGCTCGCGCGTGGTCGTTCCTGATGGCGGCACCGCCGAGTGGAGCGAGTGTAGTTTGCCACCTGTTTAGGACGACTTGCCGTTTTTCCAGCGATATGCAATACGTGGAGAGAGACTCTTCAGCGCTCGCCGAGGCACCACTGTCGGCCGGCCTGGAAGAGGGGCGACATGTCAGGAGCGCAAGAGGCCGCCGGGCGTGTGATCATCGGACGTTACCGGCTTCTGCGCCGGCTCGGTACCGGCGGCATGGGATGCGTGTGGCTGGCGTACGACCAGGAACTGGCGTGCGAGGTCACGCTCAAGGAGATCATTCTGCCGCCGGGCGTCTCCGAAGACGAGGCGCGCAGCAGGATCGCCAGGGCCCGCGGCGAGGCCCGGCACGCCGCCCGCCTGCGCAACCATCCGCATGTCGTCACTGTGCACGACATCGTGGAGGAGGACGGCCTGCCGTGGATCGTCATGGAGTTCGTCCCCGACGCCATGGATCTGGAGGCTGTGGTGCGCGAGCAGGGGCCGCTGCCGCCCGGCGATGTCGCCCGGATCGGCCTGGCGGTCCTCGATGCCCTGCTGGAGGGACACCGGCTCGGTGTCCTGCACCGGGACGTAAAACCGGCCAACATCCTGTTGGCCCATCTGGCACACCAGCCCTCCCCGACGGAGAGTGGCGGCCAGGTGATGCTCACCGACTACGGCATCGCGCTGGAGCCGAGCTCCGGAGAGGACCGTCTGACTGCCACTATGGAACTCCTGGGGACGCCGCGCTTCATGGCCCCGGAGCGGGCCAACAGTCATCCGCCCACCCCTGCCGCAGACCTCTTCTCGCTAGGGGCCACCCTGTACTACGCCCTCGAGGGAGCCGGTCCCTTTGACCGCGACACCGCCGTCGCAACGCTGAGCGCCCTGCTGTTCGAGTCCCCGAACCTGCCGCGCCAAGCGACGGAGCTGACCCCGGTCCTCATCGGCCTGCTGGCGAAGGACCCCGTGGACAGGATGGACGGTGAGGAGGCCGCCCGGCGGCTCGCCTCCATCGTCGACCAGTCGGACCCCTCCCTTGTGCAGCAAGCGGCTCCCTCGCTGAAGATGCGCGAGCAGCCTCCCGTCTCGAAGCGGCCGTGCCCCCCGGAATCGGCCCCGCCGACCGTGCTCCTGTCGTCGGCCGAGCCGGAGGCGCCGGGGGAGCCGGCCGAGCCGGAGGCGCCGGAGGCGCCGGGGGAGCCGGCCGAGCCGGAGGAGCCGGGGGAGCCGGCCGAGCCGGAGGAGCCGGGGGAGCCGGAGGAGCCGGGCGAGCCGGCTGAGCCGGAGGCCGTGGCCGGCCCGGCCGGGTCCGTCGCGTCGGGTCGGACACCGCTGCGGAACACAGGGGACGAGGCCCGGCTGCGGCCCCGCCCGCCGCGGCCCGGAAGACGACGCGCCAGGCTCATGGCGGGCGTGGCGCTGGCAGCGCTTGTCGCGACGGGCGCGGGCATCTACCTGGCACAGTCCCATTCCTCGGGTCCCGCCGCACCGACCGTGTCCTCGATCCAGGTCGGCAAATCCCCGGGCGGGGTGGCGGTCTCCCAGGACGGGCGCCGGGCCTATGCGACCAACTACTTCGGCCCGGCCTCAGTCTCGGTGATCGACACCGCTACCAACCGCACCGTGGGCAGCCCCATCCCTGTCGGCGACAAGCCCTACGGGGTGGCGGTCTCCCCGGACGGAAGCCTGGCCTACACGGCCAACTCGGGCTCGGACTCGGTGTCGGTGATCGACACGGCCACCAACCGCACCGTGGGCAACGCCATCCACGTCGGCAAGAGTCCGGTCGGGGTGGTGGTCTCTCCAGACGGACGCTGGGTCTACGTGGCCAACGCCGGTTCCGATTCGGTGTCGGTGATCGACACGGCCACCAACCGCACTGTGGGCAGCTCCATCCCTGTCGGCGACAAGCCCTACGGGGTGGCGGTCTCCCAGGACGGAAGCCTGGCCTACACGCCCGACTCGGGTTCCGATTCGGTGTCGGTGATCGACACGGCCACCAACCGGACCGTGGGCAGCCCCATCCGTGTAGGCGACAAGCCGGTCGCGGTGGCGGTCTCCCGGGACGGACGCCGGGCCTACACAGCCAACGCCAGCCCTGATTCGGTGTCGGTCATCGACACCGACGCCCAGCGCACCGTGGGCAGCCCCATTCGTGTCGGCGGATATCCAGTGTGGGTGACTGTCTCCCCGGACGGACGCCGGGCGTATGCGGCCAACGCCGGCTCGGCCTCGGTGTCGGTGATCGAGTTCTGACCTCCCCTTCTCCTCTGGGGCGGCCACGTCGTGCGCCGCGGCGGGCCGGTGGTGTGCGGCTGCCGGTCGCCGGTCGGGCCTTCGCTGCGGTTCCACGCTGCGGTCCCACGCTGATGGTCACCACCCCACCGCACTCCCATCCCCCCCGACCGTTGACCAGGAAGGAGCAGTGGTTGACAGCCGTCCAGGCTGCAGACCAAGCTGGAGCACTAAACCGACAAACGCGGACTATTCGCCCCAGGTCATGGGAGATCATCATGGTGACAAGGACCCGGAAACGCATCCGGCACCTCCTCGGTGCGTTCTGCGTTGCCGCGCTGCTCGCCGGAACGGTGGGCGTGGCCAGCGCCGAGGCAACGCCTCAGCCGACCAAGACACCGACTCAGTCGGTGAATGAGGACTGCATGGGCCCCCAGAACCCGCCGGGCTGTGTGTGAGGCAAGGCCCGGGACAGGTGTTCACGCTCTGTGTGTGGAGTCCGTCCTAGAACCGCTGCGCGCAGTCGCCGGCGCACGGCTTTACCCACCCCGCCCATATACGAACTGACCTCCATCTTGCACGACGGTCCGCCGACGGAGTCGATGGACCGTTTCGCCTTCTGTGGCTGATGCGCGCACGCCAGGACGAGGGTGACTCCCCGTGTCGCCGCCCGGCTCCACGCTCGCGCCGGGTGCTTCTGCTCGACGGCTTCTCCGAGCAGGGACAGACCGAAGCGAAACCGGGCCCGACCCTCGCGCGGAAAATCGGTGATGTGGCTGGCTGCCTCATTCTTGAGCTGCTTCATCACCCGCTGGACTGGGCGGATTGCTCCACCTTCAGCGGGCTGCAGTTCGACGTTGATCTCTCAGGCCCGGCGCCGGTTGGGCGCTGCGGCAAGTGCCGGCCACCACGAGTTCTCGGCCCCGCGTCTGCACGGAGACGCGAGGAATACCTCGCGCGCCCGCCGACCCGTCGGTGCTCAGTGCTCAGTGCTCAGTGCTCGGTGCCCGCCCGCGCACGTGCTGTGCGAAATCCTAGGACGTCCCGGCGAACCAGGGGCGTGGGTCAGCCGCGGGCGAGATCCCGCTACTGACGTTGTCGCTGTGATGTCGTCAAGGTGAGGCCGGTTTCGGCGAGGCATCCGTTGATGAGGTTGCTGCGGTACTGGATCTGGCGGAGACCGTGTCGGAGGGTGCTGATGAGGTGGTCGGGGTCGGTGAAGGCGGTGTTGGCCTGGCTGCTGCGCCGCAGCAGGGACCAGATGCCCTCGACGGGGTTGAGGTCGGGTGCGTAGGCGGGCAGGAAGTAGCAGGTGATCCAGTGGTGGGTGTCGGTGAACTCCCGTAATCGGCGGTCTTTGTGGACGTTGAGGTTGTCCCACACGAGCACGATGGGCGCGCCGGGTTGCTGGTGTGCGGTGATGAGCAGGTCGCGGTAGTCGGTCCAGGTGAAACTGCGTCTGCCGCCGCGCTTGTGATCAACATGCCGCTTGGGCCGGTAGATCAGCCGTGAGCGTTCACCGTGCTTGTAGCAGGCCAGAGCGGCGACGGAGAAGCGGCGCTGGGAGCGTCTCCGCACCCGGATGACGGGTGTGCGTCCGCGTCGGGCCCCGGTGCGGGTGGTGGGCGGCGTCATCGGGAAGCCGGCTTCGTCTTCGAAGCACAGCCAGGCGTCGAGCGCCGCCACGGACCTTCCACCTGCGGCCAGGTCTCCTTCACCCAGCCCACCACGGCCTCCTCGTCACGCTCGATGGCCCGGCGGGCCGGGACCTGGTGGCTGAAGCCGTGCCGGTGCAGCATCCGCGCGATCGCCGACAGCGTCATGCTCTTGTGGAATCGGCGCCCGATCAGCGTCTTGATCCGCGCCAGCGTCCACGTCTGGTCCGGCCAGCCGTGCGCGACCGGCCCCTTGGCAAGCTCCTGCTCGAGCACGGTGAACAGGGCCTCACTCAGCTTGGGCCGTGAGACGGGCCCGGCAGAGCGCAGCCCCTGGGTGCCGGCGTCGTGCCAGGCCCGGCGCCAGCGCTGCACCGAGCGCACACTCACCCGTAAGTTCTTGGCGATCTCGGCGTTGGAGGCACCCGCAGCGAATCGCTCCGCGGCCTCCAGCCGGATCCGCTCGCGAAACGCCTGTCGTTCCGGCGTCAGCCCACCACCCTGCGGATATCTCACACAACCGGCATACCGCGACGATCACACATCGTCAGCCCCCAACGACAAGACCCCGCAAAGGTCAGTAACCGCGGCCCAACCACCGGCCCGGTGGGGCGAGGCCGACCGGGTCATCGGACACGAGCAACCGCATCGAGAGCCGGGGGAGGAGGAACTGATGACGTCGTATGTGAAGGCGCGTTGGGACCATGAGTTCGCGGAGGAACCAGTGGAGGTCTTCAGTGAACTCGGTGATGACCCCGCTACGAGGCCCGCAAGGTCGAGGTCTACCGGGACGGACGGCTGGACCGGGCCGATACCGGCCGGGACGCGGACACGATGAGCCTGGGCGAGGCCCCGTTCCCGGACCTGGAGGAGATCGACTCCAAGGAGGAGTTCCACGCGGAGACCATCACCGCCGCAGAGTTCGAGGCAGCATGGGCACGCGCCCGCCGCGCGAGATGACGAGAGTTTAAGCGACGCACCGGCATCGGGCAGGCGGAAGCCATGCGTCAGTGGTGAAGAGCTCCGCCATCGCGTCCAGCTTGTCGTGTCGCCACTTCCCGGCGCAGGACAGACAGCACTGGCCGGTCGCGAAGTCCGCGAGGCGAGCTACGGTGCGCCAGCGGTCCACGGAGGTCCGCTGCTGGACGCTGGCCGGCCGCTGGTCGGTTATGGCCGCTCTGCTGTTCATCGATCGCATCTCAGAGACGATCGAGCGCCCCGTTTCCTGGTGCCGGGCGGCTTGTGGCGGTCCAGAAACTCGAACAGAGGCTGGCCGCCGCACACGGCGAGATCCTCCGCCTGCGACGACGGCTCAGCCAGCGTGGCGTGCCTGACTGACCGTCGGCGAGGTGGTCAGTCACACCGGTGGCTGCGGATCGTACTGAATGCCGCGGCGCACCTGACGCGCGCGTTCCGGAGACGACAGCCGGGCGACGAGGTGGAGAGCCATGTCTATGCCGGCCGAGACCCCCGCGGAGGTGACCGTGTCACCGTCATCGACGAACCGCTCGTCGGCCCGCATGTCGATGGTCGGGTCGAGTTCCTTGAGTCGTTCCAATGCGCCCCAATGGGTGGTGGCCGGACGCCCGGTCAGCAGGCCGGCCGCGGCGAAGACCAGCGAGCCGGTGCACACGCTCGTCATGAGCGGAACCGACTGGCGCTGGCGGCGCACCCACTCCAGATGCTGGCTGTCGTTGAGCAGAGGCCGGGTCCCCCGGCCGCCAGGATGCAGCAGGACGTCCAGCGCGGGCATGTCGTCCACTGAGTAGTGCGATCCGATCGTGAGTCCCTTCGAGCAGGTCACGGGCTTGCCGTCGGTGGAGAAGCAGAACGCCGCCCACCCGTCCTCAGGGAAGACCCGAGTCCAGTAGGACAGGACCTCCCAGGGGCCGACCGCGTCCAACTCCTCGACGTCGGGGAACAACAGGATCCCGATCTGCCGCACGTTTTCGTTGCTCATACAGTGATCCAAGCAGGCTCGATCTCGCGCAGTCACGACGTTTCCGCCCGGCCCTCAAGCCGACTTCTACCCGGCACATCACCGACGCGTCAGCAACGTTCCGGACCAGGGCATACGCCAGTCCATTGAACTCTAATCCCGGATAAGTCGAGCGTTTTGTGGTGTGTGAGCCGGGAGAGCCGTAGTCCCTGGGGGAAGCGACGGTCGTCACGGACGGCAAGTTTCTCGGACAGCACCAGGTCAAGAAAATCGAGGTAGCCCATCTTTCCTTCGTCGTCGGCCCGCCGGATGTACTCGTTGACGGTTTCGTTGAGGTGAGGCAGGCCGAGCTTGCCGGACGTGGTGCGGATGCGGATGCGGGTACTGACCAGCTCGCTGTGCGACGGCTCTTGCCGGTGGGCAGGCCGTCCCAGTGGCTCTCCTCGACGACACGGACCGTGCGGCCCACCGCGCGGGGGTGTATGGGCAACCGCGTCTCGCCACTGGTGTCCGCGACGGTGGAGTGCAGCCTGACCTGTGGCTTCGTGGCCCGGACCTCGACCAGATGCCGAGGGCGGACCTTGCGGGCGGGCACTGAGTAGAGGTTGCCGTCGAAGGACGTGAACCGGGACAACCCGCCTGAAAGCCGGGGCCCTGGCTCCCGCCTCTCCTGCTCGGCAGGCGTCGGCTCGCCCCCTTGCGCACACAGTCGTAGCCTGAGAAAAGACCCGTGGTTTTCTGCTCTCACGGCCACTGTTCAGGACACCAGGATTGCGCCGAGGGGACGGGGTAAGGGATCGAGGCGGGGCTGGCCGCGAAATCCGGTGTGATCTTCCCGCACCTGGATGAACGGCAGCAACGGTTGCCGATGGGGACGGAAGATCCATCGGCCGGCCCCTTGCCGCCGCGGTCGAGGGAGGCGTTGCACGTAAGCAATATTGTCGATCCAGTCGGCCGGATCAGACCGCTGAGTCGGGCCAGCCAAAACCGCCACGGTCAAGGTGGGCGATCACTTAGCTGTGTTCCGGCCTCAGCCTCCGTAGCAGTCCAGGCGAGTGCGTAAATCTCGTTCATGCAGTTCAGCGTGCCCGCCTCGACCACTCTGACCTTCTTCAAGGGACCCAGCCGATGGGGAACTCTCACGACGTCTTGACCGCTGGTCCGGCTGACAATTCGACCACTCTCGCCAGGTGTGAGCAGCGCTTCGCCGAGGTGCTCGCCGATATTATGGGCGCCGAAAGCCTGTCTGTTGACAGTCACTTCTTCGATGACGTGGGTGCCGATTCGATGGTGATGGCGCGTTTCTGTGCCCGGGTGCGGAAGCAGGCCGATCTGCCCTCGGTGTCGATGCCGGACGTCTACAAGTATCCGACGATTCGAAGGCTCGCAGCGGCCCTTGTCAACGACGTCTTGACCGCTGGTCCGGCTGACGCTCCGACGACTCTGGCCAGGTGCGAGGAACGCTTCGCCGAGGTGCTCGCCGATATCACGGGCGCCGAAAGCCTGTCTGTTGACAGTCACTTCTTCGATGACCTGGGCGCCGATTCCATGGTGATGGCGCGTTTTTGCGCCCGCGTGCGGAAGCAGGCCGATCTGCCCTCGGTGTCGATGCCGGACGTCTACAGGCACCCGACGATTCGAAGGCTCGCAGCCGCCCTCGCCACCACCAAAACCGACACCACAACCAGGCCTGCCTCGCAGCCGGCAACTCCGGCAGCTCTCGTGGAGCCGCCGAGGCGGGCGCGCAATGGTGAGTACATCCTCTGCGGGGCGTTGCAACTCCTGTTCCTCCTCGGCTACCCCGCCCTTACCACGATCGTCGCGGTGAAGGGCTACGCATGGGTCATGGCCGGCCCGGGCCCCGTCAACATCTACCTGCGTGCGGTCGCGTACGGCGGCGCGATGTTCCTCGGCCTCTGCGCCCTTCCGATCCTGATCAAGTGGGTGCTTATCGGCCGGTGGAAGCCGCAGCAGATCCGTGTCTGGAGCATGGCGTACTTCCGCTTCTGGCTCGTCAAGACCCTGGTCCAGCGGAACCCGATGGCCCTGTTCGTCGGTTCACCGCTCTATTTGCTCTACCTCAGGGCCCTGGGCGCGAAGGTCGGGCGCGGCGCCGTCATCTTCTCCAGGAACGTGCCCGTGTGCACCGACCTGCTCAGCATCGGCGACGGCGCGGTGATCCGGAAGGATTCGTTCTTCAACGGCTACCGGGCCCACAACGGCATCATCCACACGGGCGCGGTCAGCCTGGGCAAGGACGCGCTCGTCGGCGAGATGACGGTGCTCGACATCTGGACCTCGCTGGGTGACGGGGCCGAGCTGGGGCACTCCTCCTCGCTGCACTCGGGACAGACCGCGCCCGACGGGGAGCGCTGGCACGGCTCGCCGGCGCAGCCGGCCGACGTCGACTGCCAGCGGATGCCCACGATGGACGTCAGCACCCGGCGACGCGTCGCCTTCGCGACCGTGCAGCTGGTGAACCTGCTTCTGGTGGGTACGCCGCTGATGTTCGGCGTCGTGGTCCTCGTGCTCACGAAGGTCCCGCAGCTCGCCACGCTGTCGGCCGCGGGACCGGTCTCCTTCACGAGCTGGGCGTTCTACCGCGACGACGCGCTGGTCACATCCGCCGTGCTCTTCTTCGGCGCCGTGCTCGTGGGCCTCGTGTTCGTGGGAACCGTTCCGCGCGTGCTGAACCTCTTCATCAAGCCGGACAAGGTCTACCCGCTGTACGGATTCCACTACTGGATCCACCGCGCGATCGCCCGCACGAGCAACAGCAGGTTCCACACAACTCTCTTCGGTGGCACCTCCTGCATCGTCCACTACCTGCGTTGGCTGGGCTACGACCTTCGCGGAGTGCGACAGACCGGTTCGAACTTCGGTGAAACGGTCAAGCACGACACCCCGTTCCTCAGCGCTGTCGGCAGCGGAACCATGGTCGCGGACGGGCTGTCCATCATCAATGCCGATTTCTCGAACACGTCGTTCCGGATGTCCCGCGTGTCGATCGGGGCAGAGAACTTCCTTGGGAACATGATCGCCTATCCCGCGCAGGGCAGGACGGGGGACAACTGCCTCCTCGCGACGAAGGTCATGGCTCCCGTCGGCGGACAGGTGCGCGAAGGCGTGGGCCTGCTGGGCGCGCCCAGCTTCGTGATCCCGCGGTCGGTCAAGCGTGACAAGCAGCTCGACGTGGGGAGCGAGGACGAGCTGCGCCGCCGCCTCCGGGCCAAGAACGTCTACAACACCATCAGCATGACGCTGTTCCTGCTGGTGCGCTGGCTCCTCATCTTCATCGTCACCGTGCTCTACCTGGCCGCCCTTGACCTCTGGGCCTCCCTGGGCGCGCTCGCGTTTGCACTGGCCACCGCCGGGGTCTTCGTCCTCACCGTCGCCTACAACGTCCTGGTCGACCGGCTGGTCCGGCCGCTGCAGGCCTTGCGGCCGCAGGGCTGCTCGATCTACGACCGCGCCTTCTGGCGGCACGAACGCTTCTGGAAAATGAGTTCCCTCGCCTATGTCCTCCTCTTCAACGGCACCCCGCTCAAGAACGTGATCTGGCGGCTGCTGGGTATGCGGATCGGCCGCCGGGTCTTCGACGACGGCCTCCGCGTGCCCGAGCGGACGTTCACCACGATCGGGGACGACTGCACCCTCAATGCGGACACCGTCATTCAGTGCCACTCGCAGGAGGACGGAGGATTCAAGTCGGACCGCGTCGCGATCGGTGCCGGCTGCACGCTCGGTGTCGGCGCATTCGTCCACTACGGCGTGACCATGGGCGACGGCGCCGTGCTTGCCACCAGCTCCTTCCTCATGAAGGGCGAGGAGATGCCGCCGCACGCGCTGTGGGGCGGGAACCCGGCCAGGAAAATGCGCGAGCAGTCGGCCGACGTTTCAGGTGCGCAGGATCAGCCTCCACGACTGCGCCGCCGTGCTGGTCCCCATCGACTGACACCCGGCAAACGTCCAACGTAGGGACGATTCGATGGACAACCGGGTGGAAACCGGCCGGGAGTTCTGGCGGGCCGTCCCGCGCGCGGGCCGCGCGACCGCGATCCCGCGGTGGACGCTCGACCCGGCACCGGGCGTCACCGAGCACGTCGCTGTCGGCGGTGCGGCCGGCGATCGCCCTGGATCGCGCAGTCTGTCTCGAGGACTTCACCCACCACCCGGTCCGCGCCGATCTGGCCGTGCTGGTCGACGACAGGCTCGAGACAGCACCGGGCGTGCCACGTGTCACCGAATCGGTGGCTCCTTCCTGCGTGGAAATCGAGGAATCAAGGAGAAGTCAAGGAGAGATGAGATGTCGTCCTCTTCCCAGGCGGCTCTGCTCGAGGTCGGCCTGCAACCCGGCAAGCCGCCGATCCTGCACACCAGACCTGCCGGCGACGCGGTGCGCTGGGCAGCCGAGCACCGCGTGACGCTGCGCGCGGTGGTCGCCGAGCACGGATCGGTCATCGTCCGCGGCCTCGGGCTGCGCGACGCGGCCGAGACCGTCGCCGTTTTCCACCAACTGGCCCGCACCGGCCCGATGACCGAGAGAGAGGCCTTCGCCTCCCGCCGGACCTACGCAGAGGGCGTGTACTCCTCCTCGAAGTGGCCGCCGAACCAGCCGATGTGCATGCACCACGAACTGAACTACCGGCTCGAGTTTCCCGGCCTGATGCTCTTCGCGTGCCTGTCCGCGCCCGCCGAGGGCGGCGCGACCGGTGTGGCGGACTCGACGGCCGTGCTCGACGCGCTGCCCGGTGACCTCGTCGAACGGCTCGAGCGAAGGGCTGGATGCTCGTCCGCAACTACAACGAGGAGACCGGCACGTCGGTCGCCGAGGCGTTCGGCACCGAGGACCGTGGCGCGGTCGAGAGCTACTGCCGCGCTCATGCCATCGAGTTCGAGTGGCAACCCGATGGAGGGCTGTGCACCTGGCAGCGCCGCAGCGCGGTGGTGCGGCATCCGGTCACCGGGCGGCGCTGCTGGTTCAACCAGATCGCCTTCCTCAACGAGTGGACGCTCGACCCCGAGGTGCACGAGTTCCTGGTCGACACCTACGGCGCCGAGGGGGTGCCGTTCACCACCCGCTACGGGGGCGGCGACCCGATAGGCGAGGACGTCGTACAGCTGGTCAACGATGTGTACGAGGCCGAAACCGTGCGGGAGGCCTGGCAGGTGGGCGATCTGATGCTCGTCGACAACATCCGCAGCGCACACAGCAGGGAGCCCTTCACCGGACCGCGTGAAGTCCTCGGGATGGTCGACCCGGTGCGCCTGGCCGACTGCTCGCAGGCCGTCGGGGTCAACGCCGGATGACCACGTCCATCGTGGAACCGTTCGCGGTCATCTCCGGTGCTGGTGCCCAGGTCCACCGCGCGAGCTGCCGACCTCCGCGTCCAGCGCCCAGGCGGTCTGGGCCCTGCCCCAGGAGACGAGCCGGCGCAGGGCAGAGGGCTGGGATACGTCGGCTGCCAGGCAGAAGCGACAGAAAGGAATCCGCCGAGATGATCACCCGTTTGCCGGACCTCGTTGCGAGGTCCGCCCAACGCGACTGCGACGCGCCCGCCCTGACCGCACGGACGACCACACTCTCCTACACCGATCTGCACGAGCGGACGGAGCGCGCGGCCGCCGGCCTGCGCGACCTCGGCCTCGATGGTGGCGAGCGCGTCGCGATCTTCCTCGACAAGCGGATCGAAACCGTCGTGGCGCTGCTCGCCTGCTCGCGGGCCGGTGGCGTGTTCGTCCCGGTGAATCCCATGCTGCGGGCCGGGCAAGTCAGGCACATCCTCGACGACTGTGCCGTCCGGGTACTGGTGACCTCCACGGACCGGCTGCTGACCCTGCGCGCCGAACTCGCCGCCTGCAAGTCACTTTCCCACGTCCTCGTACTGGGCGACTCGCTTGTTGAGGACGATGAAGCCCCTTACCGCGTGCTCCCCTGGCCGCAGGTCGCCGAGCGCGCGAGCCAGGCCGTGTGCCCTGCGGCGGACGGCGTCGATACGGATGTGGCCGCGATCCTCTACACGTCGGGGAGCACCGGCGCCCCCAAGGGCGTCGTGCTGTCGCACCGCAACCTCGTCGTCGGCGCGGAGAGCGTCAGCACGTACCTGAACAACACGGCAGAGGACCGGATCCTGGCCGTTCTCCCGCTGAGCTTCGACGCCGGACTGAGCCAATTGACGACCGGCTTCTGTGTCGGCGCCCATGTGGTGCTCGCCAACTACCTGCTGCCGGGGGATGTCGTCCGGCCGTGCGCCGAGCACCGCATCACCGGGCTGGTGGGCATACCGCCGCTGTGGAGCCGGCTGGCGGCCCAGACGTGGCCGCCCGAGGCCGTGGCCGGGGTGCGCTACTTCGCAAACACCGGGGGGCGGCTCCCACGCGTGACCCTGGAACGACTGCGAGGGATCTTCCCGACCGCAAGGCCGTACCTGATGTACGGGCTCACAGAGGCGTTCCGCTCCACCTACCTCGATCCCCGCGAGGTCGACCGGCGGCCCGATTCGATCGGCAAGGCCGTCCCGAACGCCGAGATCCTCGTGGTCCGGGAGGACGGCGGCCCGTGTGGTCCCGGAGAGCCGGGTGAGCTGGTGCACCGGGGTCCCCTGGTCGCGTTGGGTTACTGGAATGACGCGGAGCGTACGGCCGAGCGGTTCCGGCCGCCGCCGAACCGTCCGGTCGAGCTGTGTACGCCCGAGCTGGCGGTCTGGTCCGGCGATGTCGTCGTCCGGGACGAGGAGGGCTTCCTGTACTTCGTCGGACGGCGTGACGACATGATCAAGACACGGGGATATCGGGTCAGCCCGCAAGAGATCGAGGAAGTGGCGTACGAGACCGGCCTGGTCCACGATGCCGTCGCGCTCGGCCTCGAGGACGAGGTACTTGGCCACCGGGTCGTCCTCGTCGTGACACCGTGCGATCCCTCCGGCTTCGACCCGGCCGCGGTCACCGCACGCCTGGCGCAGGAACTGCCCGGCTACATGGTGCCCGCCGAGGTGGTGGTTGTCAGTGACCTGCCCCGAACGTCGAACGGCAAGTTCGACCGGGCATTGCTTCGCCACGAACTCACCGCCTCCCGCCCTCCCGACCCTGTATGAACGCAGCCCCACGCGATGAACGCAGCCCCACGCGCACCCCGCGAGCAGCCGGTTCGCGATCGCCGACAGCATCTTCCACATCGGCGGCCTCCCGGTCGGGTTGCTTGCTGAGCGCGCCCGTGTCGTCTGCACGACCGATGAGGAGAAGCCATATGACTCGCTCGCCAGAGATCTCGCAGGCGATTTTCCAGGACGTCAAGGCCGTCGTGGTGCTCACGCTGCGCATCGAGGACCAGGCCGATCACCTCGGGCCGGAGACGGGACTGTACGGCAATCTCCCTGAGCTCGACTCGCTCACCGTCGTCAAGCTCATCGTCGCGTTGCAGAAACGGTTCGGGATCGGGATCGAGCGCGAAGAGATCGTCGGTGACACCTTCGACACCCTCGGGCGGCTGGCGGCCTTCGTGGAGTCCAAGATGCGCTGAGGGGCACTCCTCGAAGTCGGGTACCAAACCCGGATCCACCGTCCGGACCTGTCGAAGAGCGACGTGCCCGGAAAATCAGATGCCTTCTGACCAGGAACGACATGCCCTGCGACGGAGACATCAACCGGAGGTCGCGGGCGTGTGCTTGAGCGTCCCGACCGTTTCCCTGACAGCCGCACAGTCTGTGTGGTTCCGGTCGGCCGCAGGCCGGGCGCGTGCTGAGTGGGCCGTGGCGGGTGAGGGAACTGTGGGACTCCGACCCGGTGCTGCCCGTCGCCCGAGCCGCAGACGTCGGTCGGGTGGGCCAACACGGCCTGGAGATCGTCATGGCCGTCTGTCAGAGCTTCGAAGCACAGAGGGAACCGGCCGGCAAACGCATCACCGCCCGAATCGCCCTGCTGGACGACCCAGGCGGCGCCCTCGCCGGCCACCGCCCCCTGTGGCAACGGGAGCGACGAGCGCTCGCGGAGCGAGTGTCCCCCGCTCTGGAGCCACGATCATCCGGATGACGGCGGTCGCGACCTCTCCCCTGCCGAGTGCGCGTCGCTTCTCGTCCGGCTGGAGGCGATCACCGGCCAGCTCCTCCAGCAGCACATCGAGGACGGCCGCCAGCTGACGGGCGTCCCACGGGTCTGCATGGAGAGGAACGTCCTGCTGGCGTTCCTCTGAAGCGCCACCAGGCACCCGCCTGGGCTCGGCCCTGCAGGCGCGGCCTGCCCCACGCGGCCGAGTCCCGGCCCTGCTGGCTGCCGGCGCCGCGGAGGCGGTACTGGAGGACGGCCGGTCCGCGCTTGGCGCGGCACAGGCCGGCGACGCCTGCTCGCACCCGGACGGCACGGCCCGCTTCCTGCTCACCGCGCTGGACGTCTTCGCCGAGGACGTCGAGGTCCATCCGACCGGCCCAGGGCTGCGGCCGTCCCGCACGCGGGGTGCTGCCCCTCCCGCCCGCCAAGGACGCCCGGCTGGGGGTGGACTGGTCCCGCTGCACCGGTCACGGGCTGTGCGCGGTGCTGGCCCCCGACCTCATCCGTCTCCGCCCGCACGGCTACCCGACGACCACCAGCGTCCCGGTCGCCCCCTGGCCGGAGCAGGCGCCCGCCGCCTCGTCAGCCAGTGCCCAGCCTTGGTGTGCGGCTCCAGCACCACCGGTGACGTACTGCGGCACCCCACCGCGGTCCAGCAGGAGCAGGCCGCAGGCGAACACCCCGTCGGTGGCGGTGAGGCCGCGCGCCCGCATCACCGAACTCCCGGTGGACCAGCGGTCCTTCGCGGCCACCGTGCCCGCTCCCTCGGAAGCGCCCGCCCGATTCCGCCGGTTCCGTGCGACGGACCAGCCCGCCGGCCGCGTAGAGCAGACGACGGACTCGCCCAGGGAGGGGACTGCACAGTGACAGCGCGTGCACTGAAGGGTGCCAGAGGTACGGCGATAGCGGCGGCGGCGATGGCCGTGCTCACGGCGTCGCAGGCGCCGCGAGCGGTCTCGGCCGAGGCCGCGCAGCCGGCGCGGAGCACGGCACCGGCCGAGCACGGCCCCAGCGTGTCGGGGGACGCCCCGTACCGCACCGGCCTGCCCCCGCTGCGGACGCGGAAGGAGGGCCGCCCGGCACAGGAGGCGACGGGCGGCGGCGGTGCCCTGCCCGCGAGCGTGTTCGCCGCGTACCGGCGCGCCGCGGCGGAGCTGGCGCGCAGTGCGCCGGGCTGCCGGCTGCGCTGGCAACTGCTCGCCGCGCTCGGCCAGGTGGAGTCCGGGCAGGCACGGGGCGGCCGGGTGACCCGGGACGGTACGACCATGACGCCCATCCTCGGTCCGCGCCTGACGGGCGGCGCCTTCGCCGCCGTCGCGGACACCGACGGCGGCGCGTACGACGGGGACGCGGTGTACGACCGCGCGGTCGGCCCCATGCAGTTCATCCCGTCCACCTGGGCCCGCTGGGGAGCGGACGGCAACGGCGACGGACGCAGGGACCCGAACAACGTCTACGACGCGGCGCTCGCCGCCGGCCGCTACCTGTGCGCGGGCGGCCGGAACCTGTCGAACCCCGCCGACCTGGACCGGGCGATCCTCGGCTACAACCACTCGGACGCCTATCTGCACACCGTCAAGGCGTGGTACGCGTACTACCTGACCGGGCACCGCGTGGTGCCCGACGCGTCGGGGGGATCGCCGTCGGACCGGCCGGAGCCGTCCGGTCCGAAGAAGCCGAAGCCCTCGCCGTCGAAGCCGTCGAAGCCGTCGAAGCGGTCGAAGCGGTCGAAGCCGTCGGACGACCGGAAGCCGGTCCCTGGTCCCTCGCGCACGCCGTCGGCGCCGCCCGCCCCACGCGCGCCCGGCCCGTCCCCCACGGCCGGTCTCCCGAAGGCGTCCGGGACGCCGCTGGTTCCGATCCCCGGACCGACCCTCACGCTGCCCGGCGGCGGTGTCCTGCCCAGCGCGGGGCAGCTGACCACCGGCAACGGCTAGAACACGATGGGCGCCGCCCCCTCCACAACTTTCCCTACTCGGCGGTAATGTCGCCCCCGTCGTAAGTACAGGACCGGCGGGTGGTGCGAGGGGGCCCTCATGGCGACGGACGTGCCTGCGGACACAGTGGCCGCCGACGAGCGTTGGCAGCGCATGTGGAGCCATCGTGAGCAACTGCTCAAGGTGGCCCGGCGGCGGTCCATGAGCCAGGAGGACGCCGAGGACGCCGTGCACGAGGCGATGCTGCGCGCCGCGGAGCGCCCGGACCTGGACGACGAGCGGCTCGGCGCCTGGCTGACGACGGTGACGATGCGGCTGTGCGTCGACCGGTACCGGCAGGTCAACCGCGAGGCCGAGGTGGGCAGTCGCCCCACACTCGTCGCGCCCGGCCCGGTACCCGTCGAGGAGGCGGTGTGCGACCGGGCCGAGGCCAAGTGGCTCGCCGTGCGCAGCGGTGAGCTGCCCGCCCGGCAGGCGGAGGCGCTCCGGCTGAGGTCGGAGGACCTGGACGTGAGCCAGGTCGCCGTGCGGATGGGGCTCAGCTACCGGACCGTCGAGTCGCTGCTCGCCCGGGCCCGGCGGACGCTGCGCGCCTCGCTGGCCGGGACGCTCGGGCTGGTGCTGTTCCTGGTCGGGCGCGGGCGGCTGCGCGGCGGCGGCCATGTGCAGGCGCTCGCGGTCACCTCGACGGCGGCGACCGTGGTGGTGGCGGGGTTCGTGCTGCCGTACGCGCTCGGCGGCGGCGGAGACGGGAACGGTCCGGCGCCGTGGCCGGCCGTGTCCGGCCACGCGCAGGTCCCGGACGGCGAGACCGCGGGCCAGGGGCGTGCCCCCGGGACGCCCGCCACCTCCCCCTCGGCGCCGGGGGACCGGGGCCGGACGCCCTCACTCACCGGAGAAACGTCTCTGCTGCCGGGGTCCGAGGCACCGAGGATGCCGAAAGTGCCGTCCCTGCCCGACATGTCCGCGTCCGCGCTCCCGAAGCTGTCGGTGCCGCGGGTTCCCCAGGTGCCCGAGGTGCCGGGCCCGACGGCCGCCGCGCCGGACCTGCCGACCGCGGTGCCGGACCTGCCGGCGAAGTCGGCCGTCCCGTCGCTCCCGTCGCTTCCCACGGTCTCCGTCCTGCCCGCCGCCCCGCTCCCCGTCCCCGTCCCGGGGACGCCTTCGCGCACGCCGTCGCCGACGCTGCCGTAGCACCCCGTACACGCGGCCGTAAAAAAATCCCCGTCCGCAGCGACGGACGCCCCTTCCCTCCCCGTAGAGCAGATGTCGGAGCCGCTCCACGGGCGAAGGGTGTGACCGGATGGGTGTCGAGATCTGTGTGGAAGGGCTGACCAAGTCCTTCGGCCACCAGGTCATCTGGCAGGACGTCTCGCTGACCCTGCCCGCCGGGGAGGTCTCGGTGATGCTCGGCCCCTCGGGGACGGGCAAGTCGGTGTTCCTCAAGACGCTCGTGGGGCTGCTGAAGCCGGAGCGGGGCTCCATCACGGTCCAGGGCCGGGACATCACCAGGCTCCGCGAGCGCGACCTGTACGAGGTACGGAAGCTGTTCGGCGTGCTGTTCCAGGACGGCGCGCTGTTCGGCTCGATGAACCTCTACGACAACATCGCCTTCCCGCTGCGCGAGCACACCCGCAAGTCCGAGAGCGAGATCAGGCGGATCGTCCTCGAGAAGATGGACATGGTCGGGCTGCTCGGCGCCGAGGGGAAGCTGCCCGGCGAGATCTCCGGCGGCATGCGCAAGCGGGCCGGACTCGCCCGCGCCCTGGTCCTCGACCCGGAGATCATCCTGTTCGACGAGCCGGACTCGGGCCTGGACCCGGTCCGCGTGGCCTACCTCAACCAACTCATCGTCGACCTCAACGCACAGATCGACGCGACCTTCCTGATCGTCACCCACGACATCGCCTCGGCCCGCCAGGTCCCGGACAACATCGGGCTGCTGTTCCGGCGCGAGCTGGTCATGTTCGGGCCCCGCGAGAAGCTGCTGGCCAGCGACGAGCCCGTGGTACGGCAGTTCCTGAACGGCCGGATGCGGGGGCCGATCGGCATGGCGGAGGAGAAGGACGCGGCCCAGGTCGAGCAGGAGCTGGCCCAGATCGACGAGGACGGTCCGGCTGTCGCGCCCGCTCCCCGTCTGCTGCCCGGCCCCGGCATCACCCGCCCGCCCCGCTGGGAGGCGATCGCCAGACGTGAGGCGGAACTGCACGGGGCGGAGGTGACGAGCCCGTGAGGCTCTCCCCGACGGGTGCCCTCCGCCAATCGGGCAACCTGTTCGCGATGGCGCTGGACGTCGTCCGGTCCCTGCCCCGACGGCCCTTCCAGGCGCGGGAGTTCATCCAGCAGGCGTGGTTCGTCGCCAGCGTCACGATCCTGCCGACGGCCCTGGTCTCCATCCCCTTCGGGGCGGTCATCGCCCTGCAGATCGGCAGCTTGACCCGGCAGTTGGGCGCCCAGTCCTTCGCCGGGGCCGCGTCCGTGCTCGCCGTGCTGCGGGAGGCCTCGCCGATCGTCACCGCGCTGCTGATCGCGGGCGCGGGCGGCACGGCCATCTGCGCGGACCTCGGAGCACGCAAGATCCGGGACGAGATCGACGCGATGCAGGTGCTCGGCATCGACCCGATCCACCGGCTCGTCGTACCGCGGGTGCTGGCGTCGATGGTCGTGGCCGTACTGCTCAACGGCCTCGTCTCGGTGGTCGGTGTCGCGGGCGGCTACTTCTTCAACGTCGTCCTCCAGCACGGCACGCCCGGCGCCTACCTGGCGTCCTTCACCACCCTCGCTCAGCTGTCCGACCTGTGGGCGGCGGAGATCAAGGCGCTGGTGTTCGGGGCCATCGCGGCGATCGTCGCCTCGTACAAGGGGCTGACGGCGCAGGGCGGCCCGAAAGGCGTGGGCGACGCCGTCAACCAGTCCGTGGTGATCACCTTCATGTTGCTGTTCGTGACCAACTTCGTGATGACCGCCGTGTACTTCCAGGTCGTCCCCCAGAGGGGTTAGCCGATGAGACCGAGAGACGTCCTCGACCGCCCCCTGCGCTCACTCGAAGAGCTGGGGACGCAACTGTCCTTCTACGGGCGCTCCCTGGCGTGGACGGGCCGCACCCTGCGCCGCTACAAGAAGGAGATCCTGCGGCTGCTCGCCGAGGTGAGCTTCGGGCGCGGCGCGCTCGCCGTCGTCGGCGGCACGGTCGGCGTGATCGCGTTCCTGTCCTTCTTCACCGGCACCGAGGTCGGCCTCCAGGGTTACGCGGCCCTCAACCAGCTCGGCACCTCCAACTTCGTGGCGTTCCTGTCGGCGTACTTCAACACCCGGGAGATCGCCCCGCTGGTGGCCGGGCTCGCCCTGTCCGCGACCGTCGGCGCCGGGTTCACCGCGCAGCTCGGTGCGATGCGGATCAGCGAGGAGACCGACGCGCTGGAGGTGATGGGCGTCCCCTCGCTGCCGTTCCTGGTGACGACGCGGATGATCGCCGGCTTCGTCGCGGTGATCCCGCTGTACGTGGTCGGGCTGCTGTCCTCGTACCTGGCCGCCCGCACCATCACCACCGGCTACTACGGGCAGTCGACCGGCACGTACGACCACTACTTCCACCAGTACCTGCCGCCCGTCGACGTGTTCTGGTCCTTCGGCAAGGTGATCGTCTTCGCGGTGCTGATCATCCTGGTGCACTGCTACTACGGCTACCACGCGAGCGGCGGCCCGGCCGGAGTCGGCGTCGCGGTGGGCCGGGCGGTGCGGACCTCGATCGTCGCCGTCAACGTCCTGGACTTCTTCCTGAGCCTCGCGATCTGGGGCGCCAACACGACCGTACGGATTGCGGGGTGAGAGCGGTGCGGACGCACAGAACAAGGCTCAGGCTGTACGGCATCGCGTTCCTCACCGTGCTCGCGCTGCTGCTGTCGCTCGCGGTGGCCGTCTACCAGCAGGCGTTCACCTCCGTCGTGCCCGTCACCCTGGAGGCCGACACCCTCGGCAACCAGCTCGACCCGCGCGCCGACGTCAAGCTGCGCGGGCTGCTGGTCGGCGAGGTGCGCGCGGTGCACGCCGACGGCACGAAGGCGACCCTCGACATCGCGCTCAAGCCGCGGTACGTGCCGTACATCCCCTCGGACGTGCACGCGCGGCTGCTGCCCAAGACGCTGTTCGGCGAGAAGTACGTCGACCTGGTCGCTCCCGCAGGCGCCGTGCGGCCGGCCCGGTCCATCCGCGCGGGCGACGTCATCACCCAGGACCGCACCAAGGTCGGCATCGAGGTGCAGCAGCTGATGAACGACCTGCTGCCGCTGCTGCGCACGGTCCGGCCGGGCGAACTCGACGCCACCCTCTCGGCGTTCGCCACCGCCCTGGAGGGCCGCGGCGACCGGATCGGCGGCAACCTCACCCGGGTCGAGGGCTATCTGCGCCGCCTCAACCCGCACCTGCCCTCCCTCAAGGAGGACATCACGCGGTTCGCCGACGTCGCCGAGGTGTACGGCGACGCGGCGCCCGATCTGATGCGGATCCTGCGCAACACGGTCACCACCAGCCGGACGATCACCGAGAAGAAGGACCAGTTGGCATCGGCCCTGCGCGCGACCGCCACCGTGGCGGGCACGGCGAACGACTTCCTGTCCGAGAACGGCGACCGGCTGATCACCCTGGGCCGGGTCTCCCGCCCCACGCTGGAGCTGTTCGCCCGCTACTCCCCGGAGTACCCCTGCCTGTTCCAGGGCCTGGCCCGGCAGGAGAAGGCGTCCGAGGACGCTTTCCGGGGCGGCGAGATGCGGATCACCCTCGAGGTCGTCCGGCCGCAGGGGGCGTACCGGCCCGGTGAGGAGCCGGTGTACGGCGAGCGGTCCGGACCGGACTGCCGCGGCCTGCCGCATCCGCAGGTGCCCGGGACGAAGCCGCACCTCCGCGACGGAACGTCGGCCCCAGGATCCGGCGGCGCCCAGCCAGGAGGCGCCGGCGTGTCCGCCACCCGGGCCGAGCAGCGGGCCGTCGGCTCGCTCGTGGCCCCCCTCATGGGCGTCCCGGCGGACCGGGTGCCGCCCGTGGCGACCCTGCTGTTCGGGCCGCTCGCGCGCGGGACGGCGGTGAGTGTCGCATGAGCAGGTCAGGAGCCCGGCAGACCGCTGCCCCACTGGTCAAGTTCAGCCTCTTCGCGCTGGTCACGATCGCCGCGACGGCGCTGCTCGCCGCCACCGTCGTCAACATCTCCTTCACCCCCAAGGACACGTACCACGCGGTGTTCACCGACGTCACCGGGCTGGAGACCGGCGACGACATCCGGGTGGCCGGAGTGCGGGTGGGAGAGGTCCAGGGAATCCGGATCAAGGACCGGACCCTGGCGGAGGTGACGTTCACCGTCAGCACGGAGCGGCCGCTGCTCGCCGGGACCCGCGCGGTCGTCCGCTACCGCAACCTGGTCGGGCAGCGGTACATCGCGCTCACCGAGGGCGCCGGCGACGCCACCGCCCGACTGCGGCCGGGCGGCACCATCCCGCTGTCCCGGACCCAGCCGGCGCTGGACCTCAACGCCCTGCTGAACGGCTTCAAGCCGCTGTTCGCCGCGCTCAGCCCGAGCGACGTCAACCAGCTCGCCACCGAAATCGTCCGGACCCTCCAAGGCGAGGGCGGCACGGTGAACAGCCTGCTCGCGCACACGGCGTCGCTCACCAGCACCCTCGCCGACCGGGACAAGCTCATCGGGTCGGTGATCGACAACCTCAACACCGTCCTGCAGACGCTCGACGAGCGCGGCTCCCGTTTCTCCGGGCTGCTCACGCAGCTGCGCCGGGTGATCTCAGGGCTGTCCGCCGACCGCAAGCCCATCGGGGCGTCGCTGGTGAGCATCGGCGACCTCACGGACGTCACCGCGGGGCTGCTGAAGGACGCGCGTCCACCGCTGAAGGACGACATCGCCGGGCTCGGCGATCTCACCGGAACGCTGAACAAGAACGAGAACACCGTGGAGGGCGTCCTGAAACGGCTGCCGAACAAGCTCGAGAAGCTCACGGGGACCGCCTCGTACGGCTCGTGGTTCAACTTCTACCTCTGTGACTTCGACGGCCGGATCGTGCTGCCGAAGACCAAGCAGGTGATCACCCCGGAGCTGCACGTGGCGCGGGCGAGGTGCGGCGGATGAGCACGCGTGTCTGGCGGCGCGACGCCCGCCGTCCCGAGCCGCTGGTGAAGGTGCGTGTCCTGCCGCCGAAGCTGCCAAGGCTTCCCCGGCTGCTGCCCAGGCGCGCACCTCGTCCCGAGCCGCTGGTGAAGGTGCGCGTCCTGCCGCCGAAGCTGCCCAGGATCCGGCTCCAGCGCCCGCGCCTGAAGCCCTTCCGCGTGGGGGCACCTCCCCGCGGCAGCGGGGGGAGGAACCCGGTCGTGGTCGGCGCCGTCGGTCTCACCGTCCTCGCGCTGCTCACCGTCGCCGCCTTCAACGCCGACAGCCTGCCGCTGATCGGCGGCGGCGACACCTACAGCGCGGCGTTCTCCGAGGCCGGCGGACTCAAGCCGGGCGACGAGGTACGCATCGCCGGGGTCAAGGTCGGCAAGGTCAAGGGCGTCGACCTGGACGGCGACCACGTCAAGGTGACCTTCAAGGTGAAGGACCGCCCGGCGTTCGGCACCGGCACGGGCGCGGCGATCCGGGTCAAGACGATCCTCGGCGCCAAGTACCTGGCCCTGTACCCGAAGGGGCCCGGCCAGTTGAAGCCCGGCAGCGAGATCCCGCTCCGGCGGACCGTCTCGGCGTACGACGTCGTCCAGGCCTTCAGCGACCTGACGACCACCACCGAGGAGGTCGACACGGACCGGCTCGCGAAGGCACTGGACACGATCTCCCTCACCTTCCAGGACTCCCCCGGGGAGGTGCGGGCGTCGATCAAGGGGCTCTCGCGGATCTCCCGGACCGTCGCCGCCCGCGACGAGGCGCTGCGCGGACTCCTCGACCACGCGAACTCAGTCACCAAGGTGCTGGCCGGCCACACGAAGGACTTCTCCGCGCTGGTGAAGGACGGTGACGCCCTGCTCAAGGAGATCGACCGGCGGCGCGCGGCGATCCACCAGCTGCTCAAGAGCTCCGCGCTGCTCGGCATCGAGCTGTCCGGCCTGGTCGACGACAACAGCAAGGAGATCGGGCCCGCGCTGAAGAACCTCAACACCTTCGTGACGATGCTCGAACGCAACCAGGCGAGCCTCGACCGCAGCGTCCGGCTGCTCGCCCCCTACGTACGGCTCTTCACCAACACCCTCGGCAACGGCCGCTGGTTCGACTCCTACATCCAGAACCTGGTCGCCACCCCGGTCACGCCGCGGACGGGAGGCACCCGATGACCCGCAGACTCCTGGCCCTGTTCACCGCGCTCGCGCTCCTCGCCGGCCTGGCCGCCGTCCTGTGGCCGGGCCCCGGCCCCGTCCGCGTCACGGCGTACTTCCCGCGCACCGTCGGCATCTACCCCGGCTCCGACGTCCGCGTCCTCGGCGTCCGCATCGGCGAGGTCAGGAAGATCACGCCGGAGGGCGGCCGGGTGCGGGTCGAGCTGGAGTACGACCGGGGCCGCAAGGTGCCGGCCGGCGCACAGGCCGCCATCGTCAACTCCTCCGTCGTCAGCGACCGTTACGTGCAGCTGCTGCCGGTGTACCGCAAGGGCGCCGTGCTGGGGGACGGAGACGTCATCCCCGAGTCCCGGACGGCCGTCCCCGTCGAACTGGACCGGATCTTCGACAGCCTGCACACCACCGCCGACGCGCTCGGCCCGAACGGCGCCAACAAGAAGGGCTCGCTGTCCCGGCTGCTCGGGGTGAGCGCGGACAACCTCCGCGGGCAGGGCAAGGACCTCAACCAGACCGTGGAGGACCTGTCCCAGGCGGTCACCACGCTGTCCGACGGGCGCGGCGACCTGTTCGGGACCGTGCGGAACCTCCAGGTGTTCACGGCCGCGCTGGCGGCGGACGACGCCAGTGTGCGGTCGTTCAACACCGACCTCGCCGACGTGGCCGGGCAACTCGCCGGGGAGCGCAAGGACCTCGCGGCCGCGCTGAAGTACCTGGCCGCCGCGCTCGGCGACGTGTCCGGCTTCGTGAAAGGCAACAAGAAGGCGCTGACGTCGGACGTGCGGGGCCTGGCCAAGGTCACCAAGGTCCTCGTCACCCAACGGAAAGCTCTGGAGGAGCTGTTGACCGTCGCCCCCACGGGCCTGTCGAACCTGCAGAACGCCTACAACCCCGCCGCCGGCACCCTCGACACCCGCAACAACGCGCAGATCCCGCAGGATCCGTCGTCCCTCCTCTGCTCGATCCTGAAGACGACCGGCGAGGACCACGACAACTGCGCCGGCCTGAAGAAACTCCTCGACTCGCTCCCCGGCATCCCGTCGGCGCCCGCCTCGACGGGCACGGTCGACAAGACCCTCGGCGGCATCCTGGGGGCATCGGCATGAGCGCGCGGCGCAAGGCGCGGACGGCCGCCTGGACGGCGGTCGGCTCGCTGCTGCTGACCGGCTGCGAGTTCAACGGCTGGTACGACGTCCCGCTCCCCGGCGGTGCCGTCTCGGACGGCCACGCCTACCACGTCACCGTCGACTTCCGAGACGTCCTGGACCTCGTGCCGCAGTCGGCGGTCAAGGTCGACAACGTCACCGTCGGCGCGGTCGAGAAGGTGGAACTGGACGGCTGGCACGCCCGCGTGCGGCTCAGGATCGCCGACTCGGTGAAGCTGCCCGGCAACGCGGTCGCCGACCTGCGGCAGACCAGCATGCTCGGCGAGAAGTACGTCGCCCTGTCCCCGTCGGCCGGCACGCGGCCCGTCGGACGGCTCCGCGACGGCGACCGCATCCCGCTGTCCCGCAGCGGCCGCAACCCGGAGGTCGAGGAGGTGCTGTCGGCGCTCTCGGCGCTGCTCAACGGCGGCGGGGTGGCCCAGCTGAAGACGATCACCGTCGAGCTGAACAAGGCCCTCGGCGGCCGCGAGGACCAGGTCAGGTCCCTGCTGAAGCAGCTCGACACCTTCCTCGGCGGCCTCGACGGCCAGCGGGCGGAGATCGTGCGCGCGCTGAAGGGCGTCGACCGGCTCGCCAAGCGGCTGAAGAAGGAGAAGAAGACGATCGCCCTGGCCGTCGACACCATGCCGCCCGCCCTGAAAATCCTCGCCGACCAGCGCAAGGACCTGACGAAGATGCTCACCGCCCTCTCCGGGCTCGGCAGGACCGGCACCAGGGTGGTGAACGCCTCCCGCGACGACACCGTCGCCAACCTGAAGAAGCTCCAGCCCATCCTCCAGGAGCTGAACAAGGCGGGCGACGACCTGCCCGGCTCCCTGGAGATCCTCACCACCTACCCGTTCCCGCGCAACGCGACGGACGCCGTCAAGGGCGACTACGTCAACCTGGGGATCACCGCCGACCTCGACCTGGCGGACCTCTACGGCAACGTCACCGGCAAGCCCGGCAAGGGCGGGAAGTCCCCGGCCCCCGGGACACCGCACCTTCCCGGCGTCCCCACTCCCGTCCCCCTGCCGTCCCCGCCGTCCGTCCCGCCCCTGCCGTCGGCCCCGCCGCTGCCGTCCACCCCGCCCGTGCCCTCGGCGCCCGCGACGCCCTCCGCCGGGAGCTCTCTGCTGTGCCCGCCGGTGTGCACCGCCGCCTACGGCACCGGGAGCGGCTCGCGCCGCCTCCCGCCGGGCATCGACACCGGCCTCGCCGAGCTGATGCTGAAGGGGATGCTGCCGTGATCACACGTACGGTCAAGGCCCAGCTGCTCGCCTTCGCGACCGTCACCGCCCTCGGGGTGTCGTACGTCGGCGCCCGGTACACGGGCCTGGTGGACGACGTCCTGCACCGCGGGTACACCGTGCGCGCCGACTTCGGCGAGTCCGGGGGCATCTTCTCCGGCGCCGAGGTCACCTACCGAGGCGTGCCCGTGGGCCGCGTGGGCGACCTGCGGCTGACCCGGTCCGGGATCTCGGTGGCGCTCAGGATCGAGGACGGCGCCCCGCGGATCCCGGCCGACACGCTCGCGGTCGTCGCCGACCGCTCGGCGGTGGGCGAGCAGTACGTCGACCTCCAGCCGCGGCGGTCCGGCGGGCCGTACCTCGAGGACGGCACTCCGATCCCGCGCAGTCGCACCCGGACCCCGCTGCCGGTCACCGACCTGGTCCTCAGCCTCGACCGGCTGGTCAACTCGGTCGGCAAGGACGACCTCCGGGTCACCGTCGACGAACTGGGCAAGGCGTTCGCCGGCACCGGGCCGAACCTGAGCCGGCTGGTGGACTCCGGCGACGCGCTGGTCGAGTCGGCGTCCGAGTCACTGCCCCAGACGGTCTCGCTGATCGAGGACTCCCGGAGGGTGCTCAAGACCCAGGCCGACAAGGGCTCGGCCATCAAGTCCTTCTCCCGCGACCTCGCCACCCTCACCGCGCAGTTGAAGTCGAGCGACGGCGACCTGCGCCGGCTGATCGGCAACACGACGCCCGCCGCGCAGCAGGTCGACTCCCTGCTGAGGTCCGCGCGGCCGCACGTGCCGGTCCTGCTGGCCAACCTCGTCAGCGGCGGGCAGGTCACCGTGGCCCGGCTGCCCGGCGTCGAACAGGCCCTGGTCACGCTGCCGCTCACGGTCGCGGGCAGCTACACGGTCATTCCCGGCGACGGCACCACCCACTTCGGGATGGTCGTGAACGCGGGCGACCCGCCCGCGTGCACCCAGGGCTACGGCACCCGGCGGCGCGACCCCGCCGACACCAGCACGCGCCCGGCGAACACCGCCGCGCGCTGCACGGCACCGCGCGGCAGCAAGACCTCGGTGCGCGGAGCGCAGAACGCGCCCGGCGCGACGACCGGCCGGCACGGCGCCGACCGGGCCGCGTTCGTGGCCCCGTACGACCCGGAGACCGGTACCGCGACCGGCCCGGACGGAACGCCCGTCGAGATCGGCTCGACGGGCGGAGAACTGACCGTGTTCGGAAAGGAGTCGTGGCAATGGCTGCTCGTGGGACCGATGGCGGGAGAGGCGCACGCATGAGGCTGCTGTCGGCGGGGCTCACCGCCGCGACGGTGCTGACGACCGTGCCCGGTGTCTGGCTGGGTGTGAAGCTGTCCGACCAGCACGCGGCGGAACAGCGCCGCCAGGACATCCTGGCGGCGGCCCGCCAGTCGGCACTGAACTTCACCTCGCTCGACTACCGGCACTACGACCGGGACAGCGGCAACGTGCTGAAGGGCGCCACCGGTGAGTTCAAGAAGGAGTTCGCCGCGCAGACCACGCAACTGACGAGGCTGGTCGCGCGGAACAAGTCGGTGTCCGAGGGCCAGGTCCTGGAAGCGGGCATCGTGCGCTCCGACGCGCGCTCGGCCCGGGTCCTGGTCGTCGCCGACAGCAAGGTGACCAACTCCGCCGCGCCCCACGGCCAGGCGCGCACCTACCGGCTCCAGCTCGACCTCGCGCGCGTGTCCGGCCGCTGGCTGACGTCCGACGTCGCGTTCGTGGGCTGACCCACCCATGAGTCCATCGATGAGGAGAGAGACCGTGGCGCATCAGACCGCCCGCACCCGCGGCACCGGCTCACCGGCCCGCCGCACCATGCCCGCCGCCGCCCGCGCGGCGGCCAAGCGCACCAGGCGGCCCGCGCGCCCCGAGCGGGGCGCCCGCGAGGAGGAGCGGACGGCCGCCGGGCGCACCCTGCTCGTCGAGCCCCCGGCGAACGGCTGGGAGGACCCGCCGGAGCCCGAGTCGTTCGACTCCTTCGAGTCGTTCGAGGGGGATCCGGAGGACGGTGCGCTCCCGCGCACGACCTGGCGGCGCGTGCTCACCGCGGTGCTGGGCGCCGTCCTCGTGGCGGCCCTGGCCGCAGCCGCCGTCCTCGGGTGGCAGTACCGGCAGGGGCGGCAGACGGAGCAGGCCCGCGGCGAGGCCGTCGCGGCCGCGCTGAAGGCGGCGCCGGTCGTGCTGTCGTACGACTACCGGCACCTGGACCGGGACTTCTCCCGGGCCCGCGCCCTGCTGACCGGGCACTTCCGCGACCAGTACGGCAAGACCACCAAGGCGGTGGTCGCGCCGACCGCGACGAAGTACCACGGCGTGGTGAAGGCCACCGTGGCCACCCCCGCCGACGGCGGCGCCCCGGCGGCCTCCGTCGTGTCGGCCGCACCGGACCGGGCCGTCGTCCTGCTCTTCGTCAACCAGGTCACCCGGAGCACCCAGGTCCCGCAGCCCCGGCTGGACCTGAACCGGGTGCGCATGACGCTCACCCGCACCTCCGACGGCTGGAAGGTGAGCGCCGTGGACGCCCTCTGACCCCTCTGACCAGGCCTCCGCAAGGGCCCTGGCAGTGCCTGCGGAGGCACCGCCAGGGCCCCCTCACCGCCGCACACCACCACCCTCCGTCCGACTCGCGAAAGTCGAGGTACCTGTGGCCCCCCTCTCCGCACTCCGTCGCCACCACCCCCCGCGGTCGCTGGGGCGTCTCACCGCCGGCCTCCTGGCGCTCGTCGCCGGAACCCTGCCGAGCGGGGCCGCCGACGCCGCCACCCCGTCCTCCGGATCGGTCAGCGACACCGCGCCCATGACCACCTGGAGCGCCGGCCCCTTCGCCGTCCCCAACGCCTCCGGCACCGCCGGGGCGTTGAGCTGCGGGGCCGCGCAACCCTGCGACGACTACGTGCTGAAGGTGTCGGTCCCCGCGGGCTACGACGCCGGTCACAGCCTGCGCATCGACGTCCGATGGCCGGACTCCGCCGCCGACTTCGACCTGTACGTCCTCGACGCGAACGGCAGAGAGGTGGCCGCCTCGGCCTCCTCCAGCGACCCCGAGACCGTGCTGCTCCCGGCGGTGTCGGCGTCGTACACCGTGCGCGTGGTGCCCTACGCGCCGCTCGGCGACAGCTTCACCGGCACCGCGAGCCTGATCACCCCGCCGGCCGACCCGCCGCCGAGCACGGCCACACCGCCGACGTACGCGAACTCCTCGGCTCCCGAGGGCATCACGGACGCGCACAACGCCGGTGAACCCTCGATCGGCGTCGACCGGGCGAGCGGCGCCGCGATGTTCCAGGCGAACACGTCGACGCTCAAGGTCACCTACGACGGTTCCGGTGCCGCCACCTGGCAGGACAGGAGCGCGAACGCGGCCAACGGCTGCCCCCAGGGCAGCACCACCAGCCTCGACCCGATCCTCTTCACCGACCCGGCCACCCACCGCACCTTCGAGTCGCAGCTCGCCGGCAAGACCGCGTTGACCTGCTACACCGACGACGACGGCGAGACGTGGACGCCGACGGGCGGCTCGGGCGTCAACTCCGGCGTGGACCACCAGAGCATCGGCGGCGGCCCCTTCGCCGCGGGCACACCACGCGGCCTCACCGCGTACCCGGACGCCGTCTACTACTGCTCCCAGGACATCGCCGACGCCTCCTGCGCGGTCAGCCGGGACGGCGGACTGACGTACGGGCCCGCCGTTCCGATGTACTCGCTGCTGGAGTGCGGCGGCCTGCACGGGCATGTGAAGGTCGCCCCGGACGGCACGGTGTACGTGCCCAACAAGGGCTGCGGCGGCCATCAGGCCGTGGCCGTCTCCGAGGACGACGGGCTGACCTGGACCGTCCGCCCCAACCCGTCCAGCACCCCCGGTGACTCTGACCCGAGCGTCGGCGCCGGGGCCGGCGGGACCGTCTACCTGGGCTACCAGAACAGCGACGGCACGCCCCGCATCGCCGTCAGCCACGACAAGGGCAGGACGTGGCTGTACGACCAGAACGTCGGCGCCACCCTCGGCATCAAGAACGTCGTCTTCCCGGCCGTCACCGCGGGCGACGACGACCGCGCCGCCTTCGCCTTCCTCGGCACCACCACGGGCGGCAACTACCAGGACCCGGCCTTCCAGAGCGTGTGGCACCTGTACGTGGCCACCACCTACGACGGCGGCCAGTCCTGGGTCACCGCCGACGCCACCCCCACCGACCCCGTCCAAAAGGGGTCGATCTGCACCGGCGGCACCACCTGCGGCAAGGACCGCAATCTCCTGGACTTCATCGACGTCACCACCGACGCCCAGGGCCGCGTGCTCGCCGCCTACGCCGACGGCTGCACCGGCACCTGCGCGACCGGGGGCGCGCAGAACTACGACGCGCTGGCCTCCGTCGCCCGCCAGTCCTCCGGCGGCACGCTGTACGGCGCGTACGACGCCGTGGCCGCCGGCAAGCGCAAGAAGTCCGGAGGAAGCCACTAGATGAAGCCGTCGCCCTCGGCTGCCGTACTGGCGGCAGCCGTCCTAGCCCTGGCCGGGGTCACCGGGTGCTCGGGCACGCACGCCGAGCACGCGGGGGCGACGCCGTACGCGGCGGAGCGGGTGACCGCTCCGCCGGCCGGGCGCGCCGCCGGCCCCGCGCCCGGCGGCTGCCCCACCGCCGCCTCACCGCCGCTCCCGCTCCCCAAGGAGTTCCCGGCGGACCTGCCGGTGCCCCACGGCGCGATCGTGACCTCGGTGGAGCACCGCACCGGCGGCCGGCTCGTCGTCGCCACCGTCGTAGGCGACGGCTTCGACACCACCCTGGCCTTCCTGCACAAGCGGCTCCCCGAGGCCGGCTACACCCCCGAGGAGGGCGAAGTGGAGGAGGATGACGCCGAGTCGGACTTCTCCTCCGTCACCGTCCGGGGCCGCTGGACCCTGCGGAAAGCGTCCGACTGCGGGGGAGGGGTGTACCTCACGTACCTGACGTCCGGACGCCGAATATCCGATGAACCCTCACACCGTTCACCGTGAGGTCGTATCCAACCTGAATAACCGTCATGAAAAGGTCGGAAGATGCTGGCTTCGGTGAAGCCGTAACCGTTCTGGACCAGGGCGGCAACCACCGTGTCCGCACCTGCTCCGCAGGTCATGTGGAGAATTCGATATCTTCGGTCATAATGTGGTCACATTGGTGAAGATGCATTCCGGTCCGCGTCCCGGCCGGGACCCTGGCGGCTGGCCGCCTCATGATCGACCTGCTTTGATTGTTCGCGTAGCGCCGACTCGCGAAAAAAGAATTCCGGCACCGCTCCCGGAAGTCGAGCGAGCGAACGCTGCCATTCAGAGTGCTCATTCGAAGGGAACCGCACGCAATGAACTTCGTCCCCCAGGTCGCGACCACCGAAATCTCCGACGCCGATCTGGACAACGTCTCCGGCGGTCTCGCGGTCGCCGGCTCCGGCGGCCTCTGCATCGAGACGCCGATCACCTCCGTCGCCTCGGACGCCCTGGCTGTCGCCACCCCTGCGGGTGTCACGACCGACATGGCCTTCCACACTGCGGCTGACTGACAGCGGCAGCGTCCGAACGCTGCGGCAGGAGCGGCCCGCCGGCTTGTCGGCGGGCCGCTTGCATGCAGGGCGCGAGGCCGGCGGCCGGCTGCCGGCTTGCCGCCGGGTCAGGAAAGTCGCCGGCCCCGAGCGCGAGGCCAAGCTCGACCGGATCGATGAGGTGCTGGACCGCTTTCCGGACCGGGTTTTCGCCTTCGACGAGTTCGGCCCCCTGGGGATCCGGCCGGCCGCCGGCTCCTGCTGGGCGAAGCAGGGCAAGCCCGACCGCCTGCCGGCGACCTACCGCCGCACCCACGGTTGCGGCGGCGGTTGACGCCCCACAGCCGGTCGTCGCCGACGGAGCAGCAGCCGTGGAAGTAGGTGACGGGCACCGCCAACACCCTGGCCGCACTGAAGTCGATCCGCGCCGCTCGGCCCGACGGCGCCCCGGTCTGCATCATCTTGGACAACCTCTCCGCCCACACCGGAGCGGACATCCGCCGCTGGGCACAGGAGCACAAGGTCGAACTGTGCTTCACCCCGACCTACGCCTCCTGGGCCAACCCGATCGAGGCCCACTTCGGCCCGCTGCGGCAGTTCACCCTGGCCAACTCACACCATCGCAGTCACCCCGCGCAGACCTGGGCCCTCCACTACTGCTGCCCTTGAAGAACGGGAGCCGCGCCATCGCGAAGGCGCTGTGCGGCGGCTTTCTCCGCCTGTGTGGCCGGCACCCGGGCGGCGGCGAGACCCGCCCTGTGCCATTCACGGGAGCAGGCCGACGCGATCCCCATGACCACCGTGCGCCGCGTCATCGTTTCCTCAACACCCTCGGTACCGACCCCGAAGGTCCCGTCCACCAGGTCGATGCCGTCCCGCCACGCTTCCCGATGGGCACCCAGAACCCTGGCGTGCCGTCGCACGCCCAGGCCCGCCTTGCGGGCGACAAGCCCCCGAACCGGGGTCACCGCACCGGCGGGCTGCACCACGACAACCATCGGCAACCCGGGAAGAGGGACACGTCAGACGATGCTCTGTTCCCACAGCTTGAGCCGGATGTCGCGCGCCGCGCTGAAGTGTTCCCCGGCGATCTTCTGGGCCCTCGCCTCGTCCCGTGCGATGACCGCGGTGACCAGCTCACGGTGCTCGCGCAGCGACTGCTGCCAACGACCGGGGGTGGTCAGGGTGGTGACGGGGTATCGCAGCAGGTGCAGATTGATCCGGTCCAGGAGGTCGATCAGTGTCTGGTTGTGGCTCGCGGCCCAGATACCGCGATGGAATTCTCGATTCCGTTCGGCCAGGACGTCCCCCGGAGCGTCGTCACTCGTCTCGGTCAGCAGCGTCATGAGGCGTTCGAGGCGGATCTGGTCGATACGTGTGTGCCGCACCGCCGCGAGTCGGGCCGCCGTGACCTCGAGCGCGATGCGTACTTCGTAGATGTCGAGAATTTCCTCGGGGGTCCGCTCCCGCACCGCCATTCCGCGGTCGGTCTTGTTGACCACACCATCGCGTTCCAGTCGACTCAGAGCTTCACGCACGGGCGTTCGGCTGACGCCGCACCATTCCGCGAGCGCCGATTCAACAAGGGCGGAACCGGGCGCAAATGTACCGTCCAGAATTCCCTGCTTGATTTTCTCGTACGGGGAATTTCCATCCCTTGAGTCATTGGTCCTTTTTTTGGTCATGACGACTCCCCCATGAAAGTGACCAGAATCAGGCACTCCGCTTCGACGTCATGGACACCTTGACGAAGCGCATGAATGCAACACCCGGCGCAGAGTACCGATCGCTACGACGGTACGCAACCACACACAGTCGTATACCAAGCGAGCTGAGAGTGTTACCCCCGGCCGGCATGCGCCAGCCATCTCCGCACCAGTCCGCCCGACCATGTCGGCTGGGCCGGACCGGGCTCTGCTCTCGACTCGGCGGCCGGCGAACCCTCGACAGCGCAACCGCCCGTCGTGAGCCACCATCGCTGACCTGGCCAGTCTCCCCCGGATCTCCACAGACTCGCGCCGGGGGACCCGGGCAGTCACCACCGCACACCCGCCCAACTGCGGATGAACCGCTTGCTGGACAGGGTCTTGCGCATCCCTGCATACCTCTGTATACATCGGGGACCTGCTTGGGAGGTGACATGCGAGTCCATAAGCCGCAGTCCGTTGCGGCGACTCTCCGGCTGCTGGACGAAACCGGCGACGAATCCAAAGTGATCGCCGGTGGAACAGCACTGATGATCATGATGCGCAATGGCCTGCTGCTCCCGGAGCAGTTGATCGCCCTTGAGCGTCTGTCCGAACTGGACTACATACACGCCGATTCGGAAGGCGCGATCCGGCTCGGGGCGCTGACTTCACTGAAGAAGATGCAGAGCTGTCCCGAATTGCGCCGGTCGCTGCCGACCCTGACCGCGACGCTCGGTCTCGTCGCGAACCACCGTGTCCGGCAGCGCGCCACCATCGGCGGAAACCTCAGCGAAAGCGACTACGCCTCGGACCCGCCGGCCGTGCTGACCACGCTCGGCTGCCGGGTGCATATCGCGAGCACCGGGTCGCAGCGGGTACTGCCGTTGTCCGAATTCCTGGTCGACTACTACGAGAACGCGCTGGAACACAACGAGCTGGTGACCGAGGTGGAGATTCCCCGCCCGTCTCCGACGGCGCGCACGACCTACCTCAAGTACGTCAGCCGAAGCGCCGAGGACCGGCCCTGCGTCGGCGTGGCGGCCTATGCCGACACCGACTCCTCGGGCCGACTCACCGAGGTCCGGGTGGCGGTCTCGGGCGCCACGCCGACACCCTTCACCCTGCCATCGGTGACCGACGACTGCCGGGGCGCGAAGCCCGACGGCGGCCTGTGGCAGGAGGTCGGCGCCGCCTACGGCGCGGCCATCGAGCCCATCGACGACGTCAGGGGATCGGCGGACTATCGCAAGCACCTCACCACGGTGCTCGTCCGCCGGGCCCTGGAGACGGTGTCCAGCAGCGGGGAGAACGGAGCGTCGAGACTATGAGCGGTACCACTGTGGGCCGGTCCGTCGACATGTTCGAGGCGAAGGCGCGGGTCACCGGCACGGTCGGCTACGCGCTCAACGCCGAAGTGCCCGGCATGGTCTTCGCCAAGCTGCTGCGCAGCACGGTCCCGCACGCCCGGATCCGCTCCGTGGACGTGTCGGCGGCGGAGAAGATGCCCGGCGTGGTCGCCGTCCTGACGGCGGCCGACCTCGACCAGCCCGGCGGGCCGGCCGGCCACCACGGGCCGGTCATCCGCGACCAGCCCGTGCTCTGCCGCGACAAGGTGCGGTTCGTGGGCGACCCGGTGGCAGCGGTGGCGGCCGAGACCGAAGAGGCCGCGGCGGCCGCACTACACATGATCGAGGTCGAGTACGAAGAGCTGCCCTTCGTGACCACCGTGGACGAGGCTCTCGCCGAAGGGGCGGAGCAGGTCCACGACGCCCCGCCGCCGCCGCGCGAGCGCTCCTACTCGGACATCAACCTGGTCGGGCGCGAAGGCAACATCTGCACCAAGTTCCAGCTGCGCACCGGCGACCTCGAGGCCGGCTTCGCCGCCGCCGACCTGATCATGGAGAACGTCTACGAGAGCCCGGCGGTCCAGCACGTCCCCATGGAACCGCACGTGGTCATAGCCTCCTTCAAGGACGGCCGGCTCCATGTGATCAGCTCGACGCAGGCACCCTTCGCCGTCCGCGACAGCCTCAGCGAGATGTTCGGCCTGCCGGCCTCGGACGTCCGGGTCACCGTGCCCCCGCTGGGCGGCGGATACGGCGCCAAGACCTACGCCAAGTTCGAGCCGGTCACCGCCGCGCTGGCATGGAAGGCCAAGCGTCCGGTGAAGCTCGTGCTGACGCGCGAGGAGGAGTTCATCTCCATCACCAAGCACGCCGCCCGCATCCATCTGCGCACCGGCGTCACCAAGGACGGGCGGCTGGTCGCCCGCGAGGTGAAGGCCTACTTCAACGGCGGCGCCTACGCCGACATCAGCCCGCGGCTGATCAAGAACGGCGGCTACAGCTGCGTCGGCCCGTACGCCATCCCCCACGTCCAGGTGGACTCCTACGCCGTGTACACCAACCTGCCGCCCGCCGGCGCGTACCGGGGCTACGGGGTGTCGCAGGCCGCCTGGGCGTACGAGCAGCAGATGGACGAGCTGGCCGACGCACTCGGCCTGGACCCGGTGGAGTTCCGCCGCCGGAACCTGCTGCGGGAGGGCGAGCGCTTCGCCACCGGCGAGGTGATGGAGGAGGCCACCTGGGAGGAGCTGCTCGACCGCAGCGCCTCCGCCATCAACTGGCCGGCCGACCGGCGCCGCGAGGTGGAGGGCAACCGCGTCCGGGGCAAGGGCCTGGCGGTGATCCTGAAGTCCACGATCACCCCGTCGACCTCCCACGCGTCGCTGCGCCTGGACGCCGACGGCAGCCTCCAGGTGCTGACCTCCTCCGTGGAGATGGGCCAGGGCGCGCACACCGTCCTGGCGCAGATCGCCGCCGGCCCGCTCGGCATCCCCATCGAGGCGGTCAACGTCACCGCGCCGGACACCGACTACACCCCCTACGACCAGACCACCAGCTCCAGCCGCACCACCCGGGCCATGGGCGGTGCGCTGGTCCAGGCCGCGGAGATGATCCGCGACAGACTGCTGGCGCTCGCGGCGGACCTGCTGGGGGCCGCTCCGGAGGACCTCGTCCTCACCGAGGGCGCGGTGGCGCTCCGCTCGGACCCCGCCACCCGGCTCACCGTCCAGGACGTCTTCTGGCGCACCCGCACCGGCAGCATCAGCGGCCACGGCGAGGTCCGGACGACCGGCGGACTCGACGCCGAAACGGGCCAGGGCGTCGCCAGCGACCACTGGCACCAGGGCGCGGCCGGCGCGGAGGTCGAGGTGGACCTCGACACCGGCAAGGTCTACGTCAAGCACCTGCACGTGATCGCGCACGCCGGGCAGGTCGTCAACCCCAAGCTCGCCGACATGCAGATGCACGGCAGCGCGCTCTTCGGGATCGGCCACACCCTGTACGAGGAACTGGTCTACGACGACGGCGTCCTGACCAACCCGAGCCTGTCGGACTACTCGATCCCCGCCATGGACGACCTGCCCGAGGTCCTGCAGATCGAGTACCTGGAGGACGACGCCCCGGGCAACATCCACGGCCTGGGCGAAACGGTTCTGCCCCCGGTGATCGCGGCCATCGGCAACGCGGTGAACGCGGCCGTCGGCGGCCGGGTGCGCTCCCTGCCCATCACCCCCGAACGAGTTCTGCGAGCGAGGAAGCCGTAATGGACGCCATGGACCAGAACAGCGACGAGATCTCCGTCACCTGCGTGGTGAACGGCGTCCAGACAGCCCTCACCGGGGACCCCGCCGCCGCGCTGAGCACGGTCCTGCGGGCGAACAGCCTGTTCAGCGTGCGCGAGACCTGCGGCCTGGGGGTCTGCGGGACCTGCACCGCGCTGCTCGACGGCGAACCGGTGAG
Organism: Streptomyces sp. NPDC004065; assembly: GCF_044903565.1. Lineage (NCBI taxonomy): Bacteria > Bacillati > Actinomycetota > Actinomycetes > Kitasatosporales > Streptomycetaceae > Streptomyces > Streptomyces sp. NPDC004065. The sequence continues at coordinate 37,336 of NZ_JBJDQT010000038.1, forward strand.
CACCTGCATCCTGCCGCTGTACGCGGTCGAGGGCCGCAGCGTGCAGACCGCGGAGGGGCTCGCCGACGAGGGCCGGCTCACCGAGCTGCAGCGGCAGTTCATCGAGAAGCAGGCGTTCCAGTGCTCGTTCTGCACCCCCGGTTTCCTGATGAGCGGCCACGCGCTGCTCGAGTCCGCCGGGGGCCGGCAGCTCAGCGACCAGGAGATCGTGGACGGACTGCAGGGGCACCTGTGCCGCTGCGGCTGCTACGCGAGCATCAAGGAGGCGGTCAGCGCCTGCGGCGGCCGCGCGGGCGGTTGCCCGCCGCGCGCATGACCGCGGGCGGGAACGGGACGGGCGCCGCGGCGGCGTACCCGCACGAACGCCCCTTCGACCCGGTCCACGACCGGCTGCCCTACGCGCCGATCGTGGACCGCCCGCCGATCGCCTGGCCCGGCGGGGCGCGGATCGCCGTCTGGGTCGTGCCCAACATCGAGCACTACGAGTACCTCCCGCCCGCCGGCGCGGTGGACCCGTACCCGCGCACTCCCCACCCGGACGTGCGCAAGTACGCCTACCACGACTACGGCAACCGGGTCGCGTTCTGGCGGATGGCCGAGGTCCTCGACCGCTACGAGGTCCCGGCCACCGTCTCGCTGAACGTCGCGGTCCTGGACCACTATCCGCAGATCGCGGCGGCGATGGCCGAGCGGTCGTGGGACCTGATGAGCCACGGCCTGTACAACACCCGCTATCTGACCGGTATGGACCGGGACCAGGAGCGGGAGTTCCTGGAATCGTGCAACCGGGCGCTGGAGCGGCACACCGGCCGCCGCTTCAGCGGCATGCTCGGCCCCAACATCACCGGCAACCGGCACACCCCGGACCTGATGGCCGAGGCCGGCATGCGCTACCACGCCGACTGGGTGCACGACGAACGGCCCTCGCCCCTGCTGACCGCCGGCGGCGAACGGATGGTGGCGCTCCCCTACAGCTACGAACTCAACGACGCCCCGCTGCTGATGCGCTCCCACGTCGAGGGGAGCGCCTACGCCGACCGGTGCATCGCCCAGTTCGAGCGGCTGTACGGGGAAGAGGACGGCGCGGGCCGGATGATGTGCCTGCCGCTGCACCCCTTCACCATCGGCCAGCCGCACCGCATCGGGCACCTGGACCGGGTCCTGGCCCATCTGCGCGCCCGCGACGACGTGTGGATCGCGACGGCGAGCGACATCGTCGACCACTATCTGCGCCACCACTACGACGCGGATCTGAAGGAGAGTTGTGGGGGCCGCCATGAGTGAGCGGACAGCGACGGGGCGGGCGGCGGCCGAGCGGACGCCGAACGTCACGGACGCCACCGGCACCCGCGGTGCCGAACCCGGCTACGACCACGGCTGGTACTCCTGGCTGCCGCTGCCGGCCCGCCCCCCGCTGCGGTGGCCGGGCGGCGCGAAGGTGGCGGTCGGCGTCGTGCTGGATCTGCGGGCCGCGGAGTGGGACGACCCGCGGCACGCCACCCCCGTCCCGCCGCCCGGCGGACGCGGTGTGGCGCCGTACCCGGACTTCCCCCGCATGTCGCACCGGGAGTTCGGCCACCGGGTCGGGGTCTTCCGGCTGCTGCGGATCCTGGAGCGGCTGGGCATCGCGCGCGCCGTCGCCGTCGATGTGCTGACCGCCGAGGAGTACGGGCCGCTGATGCGCCATCTGCGGCCCGCGGCCGCGGAGTTCCTCGCCGGCGGCCTCAGCGCCAGCCGGCCGCTGACCAGCCGGATGACCGAGCCGGAGGAGGCCCACTACATCCGGCTGACCCTGGACCGGCTGGAGGCCGCGCTCGGGGTGCGCCCGTCGGGCTGGCTCAGCCCCGAGCACAGCGAGTCGGCGCGCACGCCGGCGCTGCTGGCGGGGGAGGGCCTGAAGTACGTCGCAGACTGGGGCAACGACGAGCAGCCGTACCCGCTGCGCGGCACGGCCGACGGCCTGTGGGCGTTCCCGCTGTCGTGGGAGCTGAGCGATCTGGCCGCGATGTTCCTGCGCGAGGTCCCGCCGGCCGACTACGGCCGCGGCCTGCGGGAGGCGTACGACGTGCTGTGCCGGGACGCCGCGGCCTCGGGCCGGGTGCTCGCGCTCCATCTGCACCCCTGGGTCTCCGGTCAGGCGTTCCGGGCCGGCGTGGTCGAGGAGGCGCTGCGGCACATCGCCGCGGACGGCGGGGCGTGGCTGGCCACGCCCGGCGAGATCGTCCAGTGGTGCCGCACGGCCGAGGGCGCTCCGGGTGAGAGCGCTCCGGCCGAGGGCGCTCCGGGTGAGAGCGCTCCGGGCGAGGGCGCTCCGGGCGAGGGCGCTCCGGGTGAGAGCGCTCCGGACGAGGGCGCTCCGGACGAGGGCGGGGTGGTCCGGTGACCGCCCGCCCCCGCGTCGCCCTCATCCAGACCGGCGGCACCATCGACTCGGTGGGCGCCTCCCGGCTGGACCTGGCCTGGTACTACGAGACCGGTGAGCGGCTGCCCGACGGCGGACTCGTCGCGTCCGTACCGGAGTCGGGCGAGTTCGCCGCGGTCGAGGAGAAACCGTTCCGGCGGCTGTCGAGCTCCGCGCTGACCACCCGGGACTGGCTGGAGCTGGCCCGGACGGTGGAGGCGCTGCTGGCCGGCGACGACTACGCCGGCGTCGTCCTCACCCATGGGACGAACACCCTGGAGGAGACGGCCTACTTCCTCCATCTCGCGCTGCGCTCGCCGAAGCCGGTGGTCCTGGTCGGCGCGATCCGGCCGCCCTCGGCGCTCAGCCCCGACGGCCCGCTCAACCTGCTGCGCGCCGTCCAGGTGGCGGCGTCCCCGCAGGCGCGCGGCCACGGCGTGCTGGTGGTCGCCAACGACACGATCCACTCGGCGCGGGACGTCACCAAGACGGCGCCGTTCCGGGTGCAGGCCTTCCAGGCGCCCGATCTGGGGCCGCTGGGCTATGCCGACGCCGACGGCCGGGTGGTCTTCTACCACCGCCATCTGCGGGCCGGCCCGGACCGCCCGGGGTTCGACCTGGCGGGTCTCGACGATCTGCCGCGGGTCGATGTCGTCGCCTCCTATGTGGGAGCCGACGGTGCCCTCGTCGAGGCGGCCGTGGCCGCGGGGGCGCGCGGCATCGTGAGCGCGGGCACCGGCGGCGGCCGGCCGACGCCCGCCGAGGACGCGGCGCTGGACCGGGCCGCCGCGGCCGGCGTCGTGGTGTGCCAGAGCTCCCGGGTGGGCTCCGGCCGCATCCCGCCGTCGCCCTCCCTGCGTGCCCGCGGGGCGGTGGCGGGGGACAGCCTGCAGCCCTGGAAGGCCAAGGTCCTGCTCGCGCTGGCGCTCACCCGGACCACCGATCCGGATGCGGTGCAGGACCTCTTCGACCGTCTCTGATTCCCCGAAGATTCTCCGGAAGATTCTCCTCACTGAAGGATTGACCGCGCTGTATACCGCTGTATACAGTCGCCACGAAATGGCCGCCGGACGACGTTTCATAAAACGGCTGCCGACCGTACCGCCCGAAATCAGCACCGCCCCCCGGATCGCATGGCGAGGGGGAAGAAAGCGGAATTTCGATCACAGGCCCGAAAGGCCGGACCAATCTCCAGGAGAGGTCGGGTGTACTTGTGCGTACCGGCGATGAAGTAATTCAGAACCTGCCATGGAGATGGCGCGTTCACGGCAAGATCGCACTACTGGCCGGACTCGGCCTGCTTTTCGACGGATGGAACGTCGTCCTGGCCGGCTATGTCCTGCCGCTGCTGAAGGCCGACATGCTGCTCAGCGCCGCGCAGCTCGGCCTGTTCGGCGCGGCGGGGCTGGCCGGCATGGCGGTGGGCGCGTTCGCGTGGGGCACGGTCGCCGACGTGATCGGCCGCAAGCGGGTGTTCATGCTCACCGTGCTGGTCTACGGGTGCGCCTCGCTGGCCTGCGCGCTCTCCCCGAACTTCGAGATCCTGCTCCTCGCGCGCTTCATCGAGGGCACCGGCCTGGGCGGATGCCTGCCGGTGGACTACTCCCTGGTCTCGGAGTTCACCCCGCGCAAGGTCCGCGGCCGCGTCATGGCGCTGATGGGCATCGCGTTCCCGCTGGGCGCCACCCTGTGCGGCCTGATGTCCACCCTCATGCTGCCGCTGGAGGACTGGCGGCTCATGCTCGGCCTGATGGTCGTCCCCGCCATCCTGGCGGTGTGGATCCGCAGAGGAGTTCCTGAATCGCCGCTCTTCCTGCTGCGGCGCAATCGGGAGGCCGAGGCACGCGCGGTCATCGATGACCTGGTGCGCCGCACCGGCGCTCCGGTTCAGGAATGGCGGAGCCCGCAGCTCAACGACGAATCGCGACTGTCCCCCGTGGTGTTCGTCAGCCGGCTCGGCGACATCTGGAAATTCAGCTGGAAGAACACCATGCTGATCTGGGGGCTCTTCATCACCGTGTTCTTCCTCTACTACGGTGTGCTGAACTGGATGCCGTCCATTCTGGTCGGTGAGGGACTCGGCCGCTATGCGGCCTTCCTCAAGACCACCCTGATGACCGGTGCCGGCGTCATCGGCACCTTGCTCTCGGCCTGGCTGGTGGACGTCCTCGGCCGCAAGAGCGGGCTCCTGGTCGGCGGACTGGGCTCGGCGGGCGGGATCGTCATGTTCGCCCTGTGGCTGGACGTCGGCCGCGACGCGGCGGTCTGGCTGGCCGTCTACGGCTTCTCCGTCCAGCTGCTGATCGCCACGCTCTACGTCTACGTCCCCGAGATCTACCCGACCCTGCTGCGGGCCACCGGGTTCGGCTGGGCCTCCGCGATCAGCCGGATCGCGGCCAGCCTCGCCCCCATCCTGCTCGGCAGCGTCCTGTGGCCCGTGCTCGGCCTGGTCGGCGCCTTCGGCGTCACCTCGGCCGTGGTCGGCCTGGTGCTGCTGCTGACCCTGGTCCTCGGCCCGGAGACCAAGGGGCAGGGACTGACCCTGCACACGGAGCCGGCCGAGCGCACCCCCGAACCCGGCGTCCGGGTGCCCTGACCGCCGCCCCGCCCCGCCCCGCCACCCCGACAGCCCGCCGCCCCGGCCGGCACCGACCCGCCTTGAGCACAGTGGAGGCAGACACATGCGCATCGAATCCGAATTCCACGTCAACGCGCCCGTGGAGAAGGTCTGGGAGTACCTCCTCAACGTCGACGAGGTCGTCACCTGCGTCCCCGGCGCGGAGATCCTGGAGAAGGTCTCGGAGGACGAATACCTGGGCCAGGTGACGCTCAAGGTCGGCCCGCTCGGCCTCAACCTCCAGGGGACGGCGGTCATCGAGTCCCGCGACGAGGCGGCCAGAGTCATCACCATCTCCGGCAGCGCCAAGGACAAGCAGGGCAAGGGCGGGGCCAACGCCCAGGTCGTCGCCCGCCTCACGGACTCCCCGGAGGGCGGCACCCAGGTGGCCATCGAGCAGGACCTGCGGGTGACCGGACGGATCGCCCAGTTCGGCCGGGGCGTCATGAAGGACGTCTCCCAGCGGCTCTCCCGCGACTTCGCCCAGCGGCTGGAGGCCAAGATCGCCGCCGACTCGGCGGCCGGGCCGGGCACCGCGGCGGCCGGGCAGCCGGCCCCGCAGGACACCGCCGCCGCACCGGTCGGCGGGCTGTCCTTGCTGTTCTGGGCGATGGCCAGGGCCGTCGGCCGGTTCCTCCGCCGCATCACCGGCCGCGAGTCCGCCACGGCACGGTGACATGACATCCCGCCACCCCGCACCGGAGCCGAGCCGTCGGCTGCTCGGCACGACCCCCTGGACAGACAGAAGCCGGAGACACACCGCATGACCTCTACGATGCTGACCCTGCTGAGCGGAGAACGGCTGCGCGCCTTCTACGCGGCCGGGCACTGGCGGGACGACACGATCCACTCGATGGTGCGGGCCCAGGCCGAGCTCCGGCCCGACGCGATCGCGATCCAGGAGCGCTTCCGCTCCGTCACCTACCGGGATCTGCTCGACGCGGCCGACCGCCTGGCCGGGGCGCTGGAGGCGGGCGGGGTGCGGCCGGGCCAGCGCGTCGCGGTCTGGCTGCCCAGCCGCATCGAGACCGCGGTCGCCGTACTGGCCTGCTCGCGCAACGGCTATGTCGTCTCCCCGTCCCTGCACCGGGACCACACCGTCGCGGACATCGTCGAGGTGCTGCGGCGGATGCGGGCCTCCGCGCTGATAGCCGAGGACGGCTACGGGGCCGACGCCGACCGGCGCGACCTGTTCGGGCGGCTGGGCGAGGTCGACAGCCTGCGGTACGTACTGCGGCTGGAACCGCTCGGCGAGCACGCCGCCGGCCGCCCGGTGCTCGCCGAACTGCCCGCCCCCGCGGCGCCCAAGGAGGTCTGGCGAGACCCGGACTCGGTGGTCTACCTCGCCTTCACCTCCGGGACGGTGGGCCGGCCCAAGGGCGTGATGCACTCGGACAACACCCTGCTCGCCCCGGCGCGGGCGCTGGCTAAGGACTGGTCGCTGGACCAGGACATGGTGGTGTACTCGGCCTCCCCGCTGAGCCACAACCTCGGATTCGGCGCCATGATCATGGCGCTGACCGGGGGCGGGCGGCTGGTGGTGCACGACCTGCCGCGCGGCGCGAGCATGCTCGAGCGGCTGCGGGAGACCGGGGCGACCTTCCTGTTCGGCGTCCCCACCCACGCCATGGACCTGCTGGCGGAGCTGCGGCGGCCCGGGGCGCCCGGCCTCCCCGCCCTGAAGGGCTTCCGGGTCTCCGGCGCCGCGATGACCCCGGTGGTGGCCGAGGGACTGCTGGCACACGGGATCGTGCCGCAGAGCGGATACGGCATGACGGAGGCGGGGTCGCACCACTACACCCGGCCCGACGACCCGCCCCGGCTGATCGTCGAGTCCTCCGGCCGGCCCTGCGCCGGGCACGAGGCGCGGATCTTCTCGCGCGAGGACCCGGACCGGGAGCTGCCACCGGGCGAGGTCGGCCAGATCGGCGGCCGGGGCGCCTCCCTGATGCTCGGCTACTTCGACGACCAGGCGACGACCGAGGAGTCCTTCAACTCCTCCGGCTGGTTCATGACCGGCGACCTGGGCTGGGTCGACGCGGCGGGCTACATCAGGATCACCGGCCGCAAGAAGGACGTCATCATCCGGGGCGGCCACAACATCTTCCCGGCCCGGATCGAGAACCTGGTCACCCGGCACCCTGCCGTGGCCAAGGCGGCCGTCGTCCCGGTGCCCGACGACCGGCTCGGCGAGAAGGTCTGCCTGGTCGTCACGGTGAAGCCCGGTCACGAGGTCGAGCCCGACGAGCTCCTGGTCCACCTGGACACCCTCGGGCTGTCCAAGTACGACATGCCGGAGTACTTCCTGCGGCTGGCGGAGATCCCCCTGCTGCCGTCCGGCAAGGTCTCCAAGCGCGACCTGGTGGCGCAGGTCGAGGACGGGCGGGCGGTGCCCACAGCGGTCCGCTTCAAGGCACCGGCGGTGAACGCGTGACCGCCGCCGCCCTGGACCGGCTGGAGACCGAGCTGGCCCGCTGCCCGTACCACGACTTCCTGCGGCCCCAGGCCGTCGCGGCGGACGCGGACGAGGGCACCGTGGTCGTCCGGCTGCCGTACCGCCCCGAGTTCCGCCTCGCCCGGGACAGCGACTTCTTCCACGGCGGGGTCCTCGCCTCGCTCGTCGACATCACGGCGCACGCCGCTGTCGCCGTGCGCACCGGCCGTGTGTCCCCCACCGTCGATCTGCGGATCGACTACCTCAGGGCCGCCGCCGGCGGCCCGCTGACCGCCAAGGGGAAGGTGCTCCGGGCCGGCCGCTCCGTCGCCCGGGCCGATGTGGAGGTGCTCGATGCCTCCGGCGCGCTCGTCGCGGCCGGACGGGGCACCTTCAGCACCTCCGCCCCGCCCCGCGCCGAGCGCGGACCCGAGACCGGAGGTGAGGCCGTATGCGCGCGGTAATGGTGGACGAGCTGGGCCCGTCCTACAGCGCCGCCCTCCAGGAGACCCCCGATCCCGTCCCCGCGGCGGCCGAGGTGCTCGTGAGGGTCGAGGCAGCGCCCGTCAACTACGTCGATCTGGTGACGTTGACCGGCGCCTACCAGTTCAAGCCGGAGCTCCCCTACACCCCGGGCAAGGGGCCCGCCGGGGTCGTGGAAGCCCTCGGAGCGGGGGTGAGCCATCTCGCCGTCGGCGACCGGGTACTGGCCATGGCCGAATACGGCGGGTACGCGGAGCTGGTGAAAGCCGACCACCGGCAGGTGTACCGGCTGCCCGACGCGATGCCGTTCGCCGACGCCGCCGCGATCTCGCTGGCCTTCGACACCGCCTGGATGGCGCTGCGGGAGCGGGCGCGCATCCAGCCCGGCGAGTCGGTGCTGGTGCTGGGCGCCGGCGGGGCGGTCGGCGGGGCCGCGGTCCAGCTCGCCAAGGCGATGGGCGCGGGCCTGGTCCTGGCCGGGACGTCGTCCCCGGACGGTTCCGCCGCGGTACGCGCGGCCGGCGCCGACGGCGTGGTGGACCTGTCCCGGCCGGACCTCAGGGAGAGCGTCAAGGAACAGGTCCTCGCCGCCACCGACGGGGCCGGCGTGGACATCGTGATCGACCCGCTGGGCGGCGACCCGTTCGACGGCGCGATCCGCTCGGTCGCCTGGCGGGGCCGACTGGTGGTCGTGGGTTTCGCCGCCGGGCGCATCCCGACCCTCAAGGTCAACTACACGCTGCTGAAGAACATCGAGGTGTCGGGGCTGCAGATCAGCGACTACCGCAGGCGGCGCCCCGACCTGATGGCGGAGTGCTACCGCGAACTGTTCGCGTTCTACACCGCCGGCGCCGTCAAGGCCCCGCCCAGCACCGCGCTGCCGCTCTCCCAGTGGCGGCGGGCACTGACGATGATCGCCGAGCGCGCGGCGCCCGGCCGGCTCGTCCTCGAGCCGCGGGAGTAGGCCCGCCGGCCCCCCATCGACAAACCCAGGTACTCACGGCCCCCGGTCCCGCCATGGACGGGTGCGGCCGTACGACATTCGTGGAGAGGGACATCATGGCCGAAGAGTGGGACGTCATCGTCGTGGGCAGCGGCAACGCCGGGTTCTCCGCGGCGCACTCGGCACGGCAGCAGGGCGCACGCGTCCTGCTGCTGGAGAAGGCGCCGAAGCAGTGGGCCGGCGGCAACTCGTACTTCACCGCGGGCGCGGTCCGCACCACCCACGGCGGCCTCGCGGATCTGCGGCCGCTCCTGGACGACCCCGCGGAGCAGCGGCTCGACCGGGTCGACCTCGCCCCGTACTCCGCCGCCGACTTCCTCGCCGACATGCAGCGGGTCACCCGCAACCGCACCGACCCGGTGCTCGCCCAGATCCTGGTCGACGAGTCCCGTGAGATCATGACCTGGCTGCACGACCTCGGCCTCCGCTTCGAGCTGATGTTCCACCGGCAGGCCTACGAGAACGACGGCCGGTTCCGCTTCTGGGGCGGCCTCGCGCTCGGCGTGGTCGGCGGCGGCAAGGGCATGATCTCCCAGCACCAGGCCGCGGCCGACGCCGCCGGCATCGAGGTCCGCTACGACGCCAACGTCACCGGCCTGGTGACCGGCGACCACGGCGAGGTGCGCGGCGTGCTCGTCGCCGACGGCTCCACCGTCCAGGAGCTGCACGCCCGCAGCACCATCCTGACCTGCGGCGGCTTCGAGGCCAACCCGCAGATGCGGGCCGCCCACCTGGGCCCCGGCTGGGACATGGCGCTGGTGCGCGGCACCCCGTACAACACCGGCGACGGCCTCACCATGGCGCTCGACGCAGGCGCCCAGCCGTACGGCAACTGGAGCGGCTGCCACTCGGTGGCCTGGGACGCCGAGGCACCGCCGACCGGCGACCTGGAGCGGACCAACCAGCTCACCCGCGGCGGCTACCCGTTCGGCATCGTGGTCAACACCGAGGGCCGGCGGTTCCTCGACGAGGGCGCGGACTTCCGCAACTACACCTACGCCAAGTACGGCGCCGAGATCCTCAAACAGCCCGGCAGCACCGCAGTCCAGGTCTTCGACGCCAAGGCGGAGCCGCTGCTGCGCCCGGAGGAGTACCGCTCCGCCGGCGTCACCAAGGTCGAGGCCGACACCATCGAGGATCTGGCCAAGGCGCTCGGGATCGACGAGGCCGAGTTCGTGCGCACGGTGGAGGAGTACAACGCGGCCGTCACCGGCAACGCCACCTTCAACCCCACCATCAAGGACGGCAGCGCCACCACCGGCATCACCCCGCCGAAGTCCAACTGGGCGCAGCGCCTGGACACGCCGCCCTACACGGCGTACCCGGTCACCTGCGGCATCACCTTCACCTTCGGCGGACTGCGGATCGACCCGCAGGCCCGGGTGCTGGACCGGGCCGGGCGCCCGATCAGCGGTCTGTACGCGGCCGGTGAGCTGGTCGGCGGCCTGTTCTACTTCAACTACCCCGGTGGTTCGGGCCTCACCTCGGGGGCCGTCTTCGGCCGCCGCGCGGGCCGCACCGCCGTGGCCGACGCGGCGTAGCCGCACCGCCGCCCGCCCACCGCCCGGCGGCCCACCCCATGACGGCGATCGGAGGACGAACACCCATGCGTGACGTGCTGCCACAGTTGCTCCACTGGCACGAGGAGAAGACCGCGTTCGCGTTGGCCACCGTGGTCGCGGCACGCGGCAGCGCGCCACGCCTGCCCGGGGCGGTCATGGCGGTGAACGGAGCGGGCGAGGCCGTGGGCAGCGTCTCCGGCGGCTGCGTCGAGGGCGCGGTCTACCAGGCCGCCACCGAGGTGCTGGAGACCGGGCGACCTCGGCTGGAGACCTACGGCATCGGCGACGAGGATGCCTTCTCGGTGGGCCTGACCTGCGGCGGCACCCTCGAGGTCCTGGTGCAGCGGGTCGGGCCGGACTCACCCCTCGGCGCGGTCCTCGGCTCGCTCGACCGGACGGAGCCCGTCGCGGTGGCAACGGTCACCGGCGGCGGCGCGCCGCTCGGGGCACAGCTGTACGTCTGGCCGGACCGCACCAGGGCCACACTCGGTGACCCGGAGCTGGACGCGGCGGTCGCCGACGACGCCCGCAGCATGCTCACGCAGGGCGTGAGCGGCGCCAAGCACTACGGGGCACAAGGGCAGCGGCGGATGGACGAGGTGCACGTCCTCGTGCAGTCCTTCGCCCCGCCCCCGCGGATGCTGGTGTTCGGCGCCATCGACTTCGCCGCCGCGCTCAGCCGGATCGGCGCTTACCTGGGCTACCACGTCACGGTGTGCGACGCCCGCCCGGTGTTCGCCACCCGCAAGCGGTTCCCGGACGCCCACGAGGTGGTGCGGGCCTGGCCGCACGACTACCTCGCCGCCACCGAGGTCGACGAGCGCACGGTGGTGTGCGTCCTCACCCACGACCCCAAGTTCGACGTACCACTGCTGCTCACCGCGCTGCGCACGCCGGCCGGATACATCGGGGTGATGGGCAGCCGGCGGACCCACGACGACCGTTTCGACCGGCTGCGCGAGGCCGGTGTCACCGAGGCCGAACTGGCCCGGCTCGCCTCACCGATCGGCCTGGACCTCGGTGCCCGCACACCCGAGGAGACGGCACTGTCCATCGCCGCCGAGATCCTCGCCACCCGTACCGGAGCCACCGGGCGGAGGCTGGCCACCCTCACCGGGCCCATCCACGCGTCAGCCGCTCCGGGTCCGTGAACGCGCCGCGCCACGGCGGCCTCGTCGGGACTGGTCCTGTGTACGGCGAACTCCAGCCGTGCATGTTGCCCGGCCACTACCGCACCCTCTGGCTCCTTCGGTACTTCCCCCACGCCGAGTGCACCCACAGCTTCGACTACGGCGACACCGGACTCCCGCGAGGAGGCCATGAAGGAACTGATCAACCACGCCGCGCAGCAGCCGCGGTGGCCGCGCCCGCACCGGCGTCAGGGGACCGTGCGCCCGCCCGCGACGGCGACACGGGCGGGCGGCGAGCCGTCAGGCGGGCTGGACGGTGACGGTGCACACGCGCTTGGTGGCCCGGGTCAGGGCCACGTACAAGTCCCTTTCACCGCCGGGGCGCGCCGCGACGATCTCGTCGGGGTCGACGACCACGACCCCGTCGAACTCCAGGCCGCGCGCCTCGGACGCCGGCACGATGCGCCCATGATGGGCGACGCCCTGGGCCGTCAGCTCGCTCACCCTGCTGTCCGCGCAGATCACGCCCAGCAACTCGCCCGGGTGCGCGGCGCTCTGGGAGCGGAGTTCCTGCACGACGGCGGCGACCAGCCCGTCCGCGGGTGTGGTCACGGTGCGAGGACTCTCACCGCTGCGCAGTGACCGCGTGGGCACCTGCTCCGGAGCGATCCGCGCGAGCAGGTCCCGGACGCTTTCCAGGATCTCCTGCGTGGTGCGGTAGCTGACGGTCAGGTTGTGCAGTCTGAACCGCGGTCCGACATGAGGGCTCAGGGCTTCCTTCCAGTCGCGTGCCGTGGTGACCGGACCGGCCTGGGCGAAGTCACCCACCAGCGTCATCGCCCGTGCCGGGCAGCGGCGGACGATCATCCGCCACTGCATGGCGGTCAGTTCCTGCGCCTCGTCGACGACGACATGCCCGTACGTCCGCTCGGGAGCGCCGTCGACCAGGCCCGCCGTCTCGTCCAGCAACGGCACGTCGGCATCCGTCCAGGGGTCGTCCGGCCCGCGCAGCAGAAGGGACCGCTCCTGCGCGGACAGGTGGGGCAGGTGCTCGGCGAGTGCGCCGGCGTCCGTCAGCAGCGCCCGCACGAGGTCACCGGGTATCAGCCACGGCCACAGCGCCTCGACCGCTCGGTCGAAATCGGCGTCGTCGAGGAGGTCGGCCCGGATGGCGTCCAGGTCCAGTTCGTGGACCGGACCCGGGTCGGCCGCACCCTCGGCACGACGCTGGGCGGCCCCCGTGAACCGGTCGAGGTTGATGCCCGTCATCCGTTCGGCATCGACGTCGATCTGCTCCAGGAGATCGCTCATGTCTCGTTGCATCGCGTCGGTGACGGCGTCGACCAGGAGCTCTTTGAACACCTCGCGCGCGGGGTTGTGCCCGGACACGGCTGCCAGGGCTGCCTTGCGCGCCGCGGCGACCTCCTCGTGGGGGAGGTGGATCCGCTCCTGTCCGACCCGCACGGTGAAGTCACCGGCGGGGGCCTGGTGGACGCGCAGCAGGCCGGCCAGCGCGTCGGCGAGGTCCGAACCGCCCTTCAGGCGCGCCGTGTCGAGCGGTTCCGTCGTGTCCGCGGACACTCCGGCCAGCTCCGGAAGGGTGGCCAGGACGACGTCGTTCTCGCCGAGTGAGGGGAGGACCTGGGAGATGTAGTCGAGGAACCGGGCGTTGGGGCCCACGACCAGGACACCCTCCTCCGCGGCGCGCGGGAACGCGTACAGGACATAGGCCGCGCGGTGCAGGGCGACCACCGTCTTGCCGGTGCCGGGCCCGCCCTGTACGACGGTCACCCCGCGGTGGGCGGAGCGGACGATCTCGTCCTGCTCGGCCTGCAGGGTGGCGACGGCCGCGTGCATCCTGCCCGTGCGCCGTGCCGACAGAGCCTCGGTCAGCGGGCCGTCTCCCACGACGTCCTCGTCGGTCGGGGCGGACCCGTCCAGGATCTCGTCGCTCACCGAGACGACCGTGCGCTCCTCCAGGCGCAGGTGGCGGCGGCGCCGCAGGTTCATCGGGTGGACCGGGGTCGCCTCGTAGAAGGGCCGCGCCGCGTCCGCGCGCCAGTCGACGAGCAGCGGCAGGTCGTCCTCCTCCGTGTGCAGCCCGATCCGCCCGATGCGCAGGGCCATGCCGTCCGTCCAGTCGATGCGCCCGAAGACCAGCCCTTTTTCGGCGCCCTCCAGCCGGCTGATTTCCTTGGTCAGACGCTCGGTGGCGATTTCTCTCTCGTAGGCCTCGTCGGGGCTGTCCGCCGACGCCTTCAGCACACCGGCCCGCTGTTCCCGTGCCTCGGAAAGCCGCTCCGTGAGCACCTTGTACAAGCAGGACACATAATCCTGCTCCGCCGCAACCGCACGCTCGGCGGGATCATTGATTGCCGACAACAGGGCCCCTTCGATTTCGAGCCGTACTTGACTTCTGGGGTGAAATTTGCCGCTGCCGCCCGCCGCACGATCCGAAGCACCGCACCGTCCATCAGGCGGTGGAGCGCGGCTCGGGGCTGAGGCCCTCTTCGTGGTCCGGTTCCGGGGCCGGACCCGTCTTCCCGCCGGTCTCCTCCGCCGTCTCCTCCCCGGCCTTCTTTCCGGCCGCGGACAGGGCGATCACCAGCACGGCCGTGGCGAAGAGGGCGATGACCATGATCCAGACCGCGCCGACGTGCATGGCGTGGATGAACGCGTGATCGGCAGCCGTGCGCCCAGGGGCACCCCCACGACAGCGCCCAGCGCGGTCGGAACATTGGCCAGGCCGGCCTTCATCGGCGAGTGGCCCAATGCGTGGGTTCCTTGGTCCTCGCTTCGACGAGTACGAAAGCGGCCAGCAGGACGAGCCCGGCCGCGATCGGTGCCCAGGCGTCCGGACGGCTCCAGGCGCCCACCTGCCCCGCGCGGATCAGGCCGTAGGCCAGCGCGGCGAGTCCGCTGATGGACAGCAGCATCCCGCCGGGGTTCAGCGGCCGGACCGCAGCGCTGCGGAAGTTGGGGACCAGCAGGACGATACCGGCCAGCGCCAGCGCGACGATGGGGACGTTGACGAGGAAGACCGAGCCCCACCAGAAGTGGTCGAGCAGGACACCCGCCAGTACCGGGCCCGCCGCCATGCCGACACCGGCGGACGTCGAGGAAATGGCGATGGCGGTCGCCCGCCCGGGGCCGGTGAAGGTCCACAGCAGGATGCCCGAAGTTCGCGGGCATGATCAGCGCGGCGCCGACGCCCATCGCGGCCCGGGCGGCGATCAGCTGGCCCGCGTCGCCGGCGTACGCCGCCCAGATCGAGGCGCCGGCGAAGACAACCAAGCCGACCTCGAGTACGTTCCGGTGGCCGAAGCTGTCGCCCAGCGCGCCGGCGGTGAGCATCAAGGTGGCGAAGACCAGGGTGTAGGCGCCCGTGGCCCATTGCAGCTCGGCCGGGCTGGCACCCAGCCCTTCGACCGGGTCGGCGAGGGTCTTGAGGGTAATGCTGAGGACGGTGTTGCCGAGCCACATCAGCAGCGAACACACCATGAGAACGGCGAGGATCGACCGCTGCCGGGACTTGGGCAGCGTGGGAGGCGCGGTCATGAATACCTTTGGATATCGATCGGTAGAAACGAGAAGCGACGAGGACTATAAGCAGGCCCCACAATGATGTCAAGCTTATGAATTCCGTCAAGGCTCTTGCGATCGAACGGGGTGGTATGCCTCCGCTGGATTTGCGCTCCGAATTATTTTGTGCCTCTGTCGGACTCGCCTTTTGGAGAATTCCGCCGCCGGATGGAGTTGCAATTGAGCGGAAATTCTGCCCTGGGTCGCGGGACACCGCTGCAGGCGGCATGATCGACGGTCGGCGTCCCGCCGGGGGAGTGGTGCCCCCGGGGGGTGCCTCTATGTCTTTCGTCAAGCGAGGCGCGGGCTCCTTGGTTCGTAGAAGGTTCCGTCGCGGAGCAGGGCCAAGAGGACGCTGATGCGGTGGCGGGCGAGGCGGAGGAGGGCTTGGGTGTGGGTTTTGCCGCGGGCTCGGCAGCGGTCGTAGTAGGTGCGGGAGGCGTGGTCGTGGAGTGCTGCGAACGCGGAGAGGAACATTGCGCGTTTGAGCTGCCGGTTCCCGCCTCTGGGGGCGTGTTCGCCGTGGACCGAGGTGCCGGACTGCTTCGTGGCCGGGGCGAGGCCGGCGTAGGAGGCCAGGTGAGCGGCGCTGGGAAAGCTGGTGCCGTCGCCGACGGTGGCCAGGAGGACTACGGCGGTCCTGACACCGATGCCGGGTATCGACGTCGATGAATTTCTGGTTGTGGGCGGAGCCATCACAGAGACAGCCATCGGTCACACCTCCCGTTTCTCACTCGGCAGAGAGCAGCGGCCAACGGCCACCGCGTGAAGCGGGCTTCACCCAAAGGCGCCCGCATTCGGGCGGCTCCGATTTTTCGGCACGAAACCCGGCGACGCCATGGCCCGACGCTGCCCGGTCTGCGAGACCGTCTTCGCCGTCGCCGGCAGCACCAGTCGGCAGGTGTTCTGCTCACCCACCTGCCTCGAGGTCAACCGGCGGAAAATCCCTGCCCAGATGACCTGCCCGGTCTGGCCAACGGGTTCACTGTCTACGGCCGCGTGAAGCGTCGCGTCTACTGCTCTCCCGAGTGTCGGCACAAGGCGTTCAACAGCAGCGAATACCACGAGCAGCGAACCTGCCCTGCCTGCGAGAACGTCTTTGACGCGCCCCCACGGCGGTGGGGCGGGTCTTGTGGCTCGCCCGCATGCCGCAAGGATGCCGAACGGCGGCGTGAGCATGAACGTGACGAGGCCCGGGCCCGCCGCCTGGTGAGGCGCCGCTTTCACCGCCGCAGATACGGCCGGAGTTCCCACCGCCACCCAAAACCGTCACTCGCCCCGGGCGCCAACTCGTCGCCGAACGAGACCCGTTGGAGCTTATGGCAACCCGCAACTGCCTCCACTGCCAACAGCCCGTCACCCTCGTCGCTCTGCTGGACGCCCCAGAAGTCGCACGTCCTCCCATGCCCATCGGTCCCGACGTCATCCCGATGCGGAGATTGCCCGGACACACACATGCTGCAAGGCAAGTACGCCTTGACAATTTTGAATTGTCAAGGCGTACTTGCCTCATGGCTCTTCCGGACCTGGACGATCTCATCGCGGAAGTCGACCGCAGATGCGACACCGCGCACCGCCCCGGCGGACAAGAACAGCCGGACTGGCTCGCCCTCCTCACCGTTGCCGCCCAACTCGCAGGCCAGTTGCAGGCGCTGGCAGACGACCTGGTCGAGGACTACGTCGAGCACTGCCGGATGCACGGCTCTTCATGGACCGACATCGGCGCCGCCCTGGGCGTGACCCGACAGGCGGTCCAGCAGCGTTTCCGCGCACCGCACAAGCGATACAGCCCCGAGACGATGACCGACGACCTCCGCCAGGCCATGGCCCACGTCAAACAGGCAGCAGTGCAGCACCGCAACAACTACATCGGCACTGAACACCTGCTCTGGGGACTGACCGCACAGGACAACAGCGCCACCCAGCTCCTGCAGTCCGGCGGCGTCTCACCGGAGACGGTCCACCGGTCCGTCGGCACCCGGCTGAGCATGGGCGCCTCCCAAGCAGCCGAACGCATCGCATGGACGCCCTACTCCCGCAAAGCCATCGCCATCGCGGAGGCACGGTCGGAGCAGAACGGCTCCGAGCGCATCGACTGCGAGGACCTGCTGATCGGCCTTGCCCAGGTCGGCCGCGGAGTGGCCGCCAATGTCCTGACCGAGGCCGGCTTCGACCCAGCCGCCCTCAACGCCACGACGGCGGACACCCACTCATCCCAGAACCGCTGACCCCCCACCCACCGCACCACTTCCCAAGGGGCCGCCGACCTCACGGTCGGCGGTCCTCATGGCTCGTCCCGGGAAGTCCCATCACCGGTGCCTGCTGCCCCTGCTGTGCGGCTTGGTCGACCGGGACCGTGGCCGGCTGGGGTCACATGTCCGTCCGGTGGTGGAGGCCTGGCTGCCTGCCTTCGGGCGGAGTTTGAGGGAGCCCGTGAACCGGCATCACGCCGGCCTGTTCGGTCTTCCTTCCGGATGAGCCGTGACCACGGCGGGGCCCCGGCCCCGGGGACCGCGCCCGGGGCGGGGTGGGGGTTTTTCCGGTGTGCGGGTGGGCCGACCGCATGCTGAGCTGTGTTGTGCTGGTTTCGGTGCGGGTGGTGTGTCAGTGGTCGGAGTAGCTGAAGTCGCCGATGGTCCAGGCGCTGATGTCTTCGATCGCTACGCGGTACATTCCGCCTGTCTCGGGGATGCCGACGGCGCCCTGCAGGATCCGGGCCAGGTGGAAGTGCAGATGGGTGGGCGGTCCGTCCGTTTTCGCGGGGGAGTGGAAGGCGGTGGAGAATGCGCGGAGGTCGGCGGAGTCCGTGAGGACTTCCGACACCCTCTGGCGCCACATGGCTTCTGGAGCGAGCCGGCCGGTGATGACGGCACCACCGATGACCACGGTCATGGACATCTGATTGCTTTGCCCTGACTCCACGAGGGCGGCGATGGCAACGATCAGCTCGTCAGGCTTTGGCATGGGAGCGGATTCTACGCATCGTCGCGCGCGGGTGGCCGGGGCGGGGCTTTGGGGCTGTGGAGAGGTGAGACGGCTTGGCTTGATTCCTGGCGGGTCGTCGTAGTCTGCGGCCTGTTCGAGTGGGGTCTGGCTGAGCGTGATCGGGCGTCGTCGTTCCGTATGGCTGCGATCATCACCTTGGTGGTTGGGCAGGGGGAGCGCCTTTTGGCGGCTGCGGGCCTCTTCGTGCACGGGATCGGCGACGGCTTGGGCCTTGTGCGGCACGGTGACGGGCGTGGACATCGTGCAGTCCACCGCGCACGGTGTGGCCCTGGCCCGGACCGCGACCGGCCGGGCGGGCATCGGCAGGGTGGGCTTCGTCGGCATCTACTGGCCTTCCTTGTGGTTCCCGCCCACGCAGGCGACGCCTCCACCAGCGGCCGGCGCGACGCAGGCCGGGAGCGGCGCCGTGGTGGATCTCAGCGCCGGGACGGCAGCGCTTTCCGGGAGGGAGATCGCCGCTTTTCTCCAGCCGGGGTTCGCGGACCCGTCGCAGCAGCGGACGGTGATGGAGATGGGGCGGCTCATTGACCAGGGCGAGATCGCGGTCGCCTCGAACGAGTCCGGGGCGGAGAAGGAGGAGCGGCTGCGGCAGATCCACCAGCTGCTGAAGTCTCTGGTGCCGTCGGCGCCCGATGGCGAGTTCGAGGACTCGGGTGAAATTGCACTGCTGCGGACGGCAGACCCCAAGACGGGATACGAAGCGGCTGCCGAGGTTTTCGGCAGCGCTCCGCCCGGTTCCGCGACGCAAGGCATTGGCGACTGGTTCGAACGCGCCATCAACGGTGCCAAGGACGCTGTGCGAGTACTCTCGTACACGATCATGAAGGCTCGCGCTGGTGACATCGGCCGCAGCGGGCTGGGGCCGCTGCTTGAAGCACTGCAGGGACGGTCGTCCTCCGTGCGGGTGCATCTGATCGGCCACAGCTTCGGTGCCCGCCTGGTTGCCTTCGCCTTGTCCGGCATCAGCGCGCCGGCGCAGAGCCCGGTAGCGTCACTGCTGCTCCTGCAGGGTGCGTTCTCTCACTGGTCGTTCTCTCATGCGAAGGACAACCCTTTCGGTAGCCCGGGTGCTCTGAACGCCTTTGCCGATCGGGTACATGGCCCTCTGGTGGCCACGTTCAGCGTCTTCGACTGGGCAGTCGGCGTGTGGTACCCGAAGGCTTCCTTCCTGGCCCGGCAGGACGTGGAGGCCAAGGCCGCGGGGCGCTGGGGTGGCATGGGCGCCGACGGGTACCAGGCAGTGAATCCGTCGGAGGACCGGGTGATGTCGGCCGAGCACGACACTGACTACGGGTTTGCGCCCGGCACCTTCTACCGGGTCAACGCCGCCGGCGTCATCAACAACGTGGAGGGAGAGCCCTTCTCCGGCGCGCACTCCGACATCCGCAAGCGCCCGGTGGCCGGGCTCGCCGTGGATGCCGCAGCAGCGCACGACTTCAGCAGCCGATCCCACTGATCGCCCCGCAGTCTGGTGGGTCGCAGGAACGTCAGCGGCGCCTTCAGGGCCCCATGTTTTTCCCAGGGCGAAACCGGCTGCGCCTCCGGGCGGGTCAGGCCAACCTTATGAAAGTAGGCCAGCAAACGATTTTGCGATGCAGGCAGGCCGCGTACACACCTTACGGTCGAGAACGAGAACGTCACGAATGGCCCAGCAGCTCGGGATCATTGGAGGAAGCCTTGCGTTCAAAGCGCTCAGTCATCGCCGCCCTGGCGGTGGCCTTCGCCGCTCTCTCGGGGCCGTCTGCGGCCGCCACCGCCCCTGGCGCAGGATCCGGCGCCGGGCATCAACTGGATGCGGAGGTCGGCCCGCTGGGTGTCTGCTTATTCCACGGCCACATCTGCGGCAACGTCTACAACCGCGACGACCGGTACAACCTCCTGATCACCGATAACTGGGGGAAGTATCGCGACAGGTCGACCTGGCATGTGCTCAAACCAGGCCAGAACGGTCACGACGTCGGCGTCAAGGATGTCGACGGATACTGGGTGGGCCCCGGATGCAAGGTCAAGCGTTCGCTTGGGCTGAGGACGGTCGGCCCGGGCTGGCACAAGGTACGGGACGGCCAGAAAATCCAAATCGTCGACATTCGCTGCTGACGTGCCCGTCCGGTAACAGGACACGCAGTTGGATGAGGCTTTGCACCATGTCCTCCACCGGTCATGCTGTGGGGCAGGTCTTGTGGTACGCCATTGCGGGGATGAGCTGATGCCATTCCTGCTGTGTGAGATTACGGCCCGCTGTCTGGCACAACTCCTGAGTGGTGTGCTGGGTGTCGGTGTTCCACAGGATGGCGAGCTGGTCGTCCCCGCCGCTGGCCAGCGATCGGCCGTCCGGGCTGAAGGCGAGCGACCTGACCTGTTTGGTGTGCCCGGTCAGCGTGGCCAGTGGCTGGCGTCGGGAGACGTCCCACAGCATCACCGAGGCGTTCGAGTTGGCCGTGGCGAGGATGCGGCCGTTCGGGCTGAATGCCACAGCGAACGCAGGCCCGGTGCTGTTGGCGAGGGTGGCGACGTGGGTGTGTGTGGACACCGACCACAACATCACTTTCTGGTCGATACCCGCGGTTGCCAACGTGCGGCTGTCCGGGCTGAAGGCCACGGACCTGAGGTCCCCCGTATGCCCCTTCAGCGTGGCCAGCCTGACCCGTCTTGTGACGTCCCAGAGCGTGGCTTGGTGATCGTGGTTGGCGGTCGCGAGAAATCGGCCGTCTGGACTGAAGGCCACGCCGTTCACAGCGGTTTCGGCCTCTCCGGACGCCACGGTGAGTGAGGCCAGGCGGGTGTGGCGGACGGCGTCCCACAGGATCACCTTCTTGTCCGCACCGCCCGTCGCAACCATGCGCCCGTCGGGGCTGTACGCCACGTCCGTGACGCGCCCTGTGTTCCCGGTGGTGAGTCCGACGGGCTGGGCGTGGCCCGAGGTATGCCAGAAAGCGAGGGTGTCGGAACCGATCGCCGTGGCGAGGGTACGCCCGTCAGGGGCAAACGCCACGGCGTTCACGGGGCCGGTTCTGCTCCTGAGTGTGGCACTGCGCGTACGGCGCCTGGTGTCCCAGAGCACCACGGTCCCGTCGCTGCTGGCGGTGGCGAGCGTCCGCCCGTCGGGGCTGAACTGGACATCGTCGACACGGTCGCGGTGGCCGGACAGCGGGATTCGCGCGGTGTCCCAGAGTGCAACCTTGCCGTCCTCGCCGGCCGAAACGAGAAAAGAGCCGCGCGGGCTGAAGGCGAGCGTATAGATGTTGGCGTTTTGCCCGGCCAGCGTGGTCAGGCGGGTGCCGCTCCGGACATCCCACAGCATGACCGATCTGTCGTTTCCCCCCGTGGCGAGGGTGCTCCCGTCGCTGCTGAAGGCGACGGCTCGGACTTCCCCACTGTGACCGGACAGCGTAGCCACGCCGGTGTGGCGCCGGACGTCCCACAACTTCGCTGTCCAGTCCTCGCTGGCCGTGGCCAGGGTACGGCCGTCCGGACTGAAGCGGACGTCATCGACGGACCGGGTGTGACCGGTAAGCGTGGCGATCCGCCTTCCCGTCGCTGCCTCCCAGAGTTTCGCCGTGTGATCCGCGCCGGCAGTGGCCAGCGTGCGCCCGTCGGGGCTGAACGCCACCGCCCAGACGATGCCGTGGTGGCCGGATATGGTGCGCCGCAGGGTCCGGCGGCCAGTGTCCCAGAGTTTCACCGTGTGATCCGCGCTGGCCGTGGCCACCGTCCGGCCGTCCGGACTGAAGGCGATGCCCTTGATCTGCCCCGCGTGGCCGGGCAGGACCGCCGACGGCTTGCGCGCCGCGACATTCCAGAGCACCAGCTTTCCGTCGTTGCCTCCCGTTGCCAGCGTGCGCCCGTCAGGACTGAAGGCCACCGCCCGCAGCCAGGTGCGGTGTCCGGTCAGAGTGGCCAGCTTCCGCCGTGCGCTCACATCCCACAGGACCACCGTACGGTCGCGGCTAACGGTGGCGAGCGTTCCATCAGGACTGAAGGCGGCCTCGGAGACGGCGTCATCATGACCGGACAGCTCGGTTTGGTAATACTGATGGATCGAGACGGTCAACATGGCGCTGCGCGCCTCGAACGTCGGCGCAGCGCGGAAGGCCTCCATGCTCAGCAGCATGGCGGTGACCGGACGGGTATCAACAAGGCCGAGCGCCTCTGCCGCCAACTGCCTGGAGATAGCGGCCTGCTGGGCCCGCAGGGCGTCTCTGCGCTGTTGCAGGGCGACCACACTGACGCCCGTCACCACGAGCAGCAGCAACGCAAGACCAGCGGCGAGAAGTCGCAGACGGCGATTGCGCCGCACGGCTGCGGCCCGCTCGCTGTCCTCCTGGCTGACGCTCGCGTCGAGGAAGGCGCGCTCCACCGCATTGAGTTCGTCGCGACTGCCATCACGGGAAGCCCAGTCGCGGACGAGCGCCAGTCGGCTCCCCCGGTACAGCGCTCCGGAGTCGCGCTTCAGCTCGTCCCAGGTCCGGGCGGCCTCCGCCAGCCGCCGGTGGGTGCGCAGCCGCTCGCGGCTCTCCTCGACCCAGGTATGCAGGCGCGGCCAAGCGGTGATCAACGCCTCATGCGCGAGATCGACGGTGTCCTCCTCCAAGGTGATCAGCCGGGCGCCGGCCAGCCGCTCCAGGACGATGGCGAGGTCCTCGGAAGCAACGATGGTGTCCAGTTCGGACCGGTGAATGGGACGGCGGGTGTCATGATCCCCCTCGCCCGGGTTGATCAGTCTGAGCAGGATACGGCGGGCGAACGCGGCGCGTTCGGGGGTGAAGTCGCAGTAGGTGCGCTCCGCGGTGCGGGCAATAGCGCCGTGCACTCCGCCCGCCGCTTCGTAGGCGGCCTCGGTCAGCGCCCGGCTTTTGCGGCGGCGCCAGGTTTCCAGCAGCGCGTGGGACAGCAGGGGCAGGGCGCCGGGTTCGCCTTCGACCTCGTCGAGGATGCGGGCGGTCAGGGCACGTTCCACGATCATCCCCGCGGACTGGGCGGGTTTGGTGATGGCCTCGCGCAACTCGTCGCGGCTCATGGGACCGACCAGCACGGTCCCATCGTGTAACGCGGCGGTCAGGGCGGGGTGTTCGACGCAACGGCCGAGGAAGTCGGCCCTCATGGCGATGACGACGCGCAGATGGCTCGCGGCATCGGTTGCCGCCAGTAATCGGTCGATGAACTGGTCGCGTTCGGCCGCGCTGGTGCAGAGGGTGTAGAGCTCTTCGAACTGGTCGACGACCAGCCACGTGTCACCGTCGGCGTCCTTGGGTAGCAGCCGTGGCTCGTGGACGCGCAGGGGATGCTCCCCGGGAGTGAGGACGCGTACGGCGGCCGGCCGCGGACCGGTCGCCTGCGGGCCGCGCAGGCGCGGGATGAGGCCGGCGCGCAGCAGGGAGGATTTGCCACTGCCCGACGGACCGAACACAGCGGTGAACCGGCGGGAACGGGTCAGTTCGAGCAGGCGGTCGGTCAGCTTGTCGCGGCCGAAGAACAGGTCGGCGTCGCCGACCTCGAAGCGGGCCAGCCCCCGGTAGGGAGGCTCCGCACCTTCGTCTGGGAGGCGAGGCTGAGCAGCCTCCTCTGCGGCTGCCTCACGCCACCGTTCCTCCCACTCTTCCGGGTCGCCGCCACAAGCCTGGACGTAGGCGAGGACGATCGGCAGGGTCGGCAGCCGTTCTCCCCCAGCTGCCTGCGACAGCGTGCTTGCCCCCTGACTGGTGCGCTGCGCCATCGAGCGGTACGTCGGACTGCCGGCCTGCGCGCGGAGCTTGCGCAACTCGAACGCGAAGCGCGCAACTGGCCCGGCACTAGGGTCAAGTGGGCTTTCCCGACGCCCCGCCATCGACAGCACCCCCAACTGTCCCCCGGTTCCCCGTGGACACGGCACGACGAGCCGCCACGCTAGGCAGGCGCGTGGCGGAAGGCAAACCACAGGCACCTTCTTTGGCCAGCGGTGTGTGACCTGCAGTGCGGCCATTGATCCGAGTGGCGAAACCGGCTGCCCATTCAATCCACGGGCCGCTGAACTCGATGACGTGAACGCAGCAGGGCCACTGAAGAGTCTTTCGCCCGAGGCACTCCCGGTGGCTCGCTCAGCACGATGAGGAAGGGGGAACGAAATGCCTGCATCGGATGGCCGCAGCCGGCAGCAAAGGAGGAGTCGGAACATGAGCACCGGCAAGCGGATCAGTGCGCTCGCAGCCACCACAGCGCTCGTAGGATTGACCGCCCTCGGCATCACGGCACCCGCCGCCACCGCTGCCGTACCGAAAACCGCAATTACTGCAGCAGGCGGCACCGCGCCAGCCTGCATCCACCGCCACGTACACAAGACGTTCGCCTACGTCAGGCTCAGCAACTACTGCGGCAAGACCATGTACGTCGCGGTCGTCACAGGAGGCCTCTTGGGAGGCACCGGCGGCTGCCACAAAATGGCCAACCACAGTGTCGTCCACGAGTCCTGGTCTCCAAGCACCCAGCACTACTGTAAGACGGTTGTCTGCTGACTGGTGCCCCCGCAAGGTAGCCAGCCGGAGCAAGCGCCTCGACGGTCATCCGGGCGGTGGCGCCGTTGCGTTCCGGCTACCGGTACCAGGCTCGGAGCCGGCCGCCGCCCTGCGGCTTCGATGGAGCGGGTGGGACCACCCGCCCGCTGGAGCCGCTCCCGCAACCCGTCCGGCACATGCGCTCCGTTCATCAGGCTGGCAAAGCCGACTGCCCATTCAATCCCCAGTCGGCTGAACTCGATCACGCCGCCACGGTGGCACCGCTGCCGGAGCAACTACTGCCCCACGAGGGTGGGCGGCGCCGCCCCGCTCGGGCCGAGCTCCGAACGGGCGGACCATTTCCGCCATTCCGCATCAGGACGCCAAATATCAACGAAAGGATGACAGATGACCTCACGGCAGAACCACGACGCAGCGACCACGGTCCGCACGGTTCGAAGGAAGAGGGTCGTTCGCGCCGTATCGATCGCCGCGATCGGGCTGGCGGTCACGGCGGGCGCGACCACCACGACGTCCGCCGCGAGCAAGTACAGCAGCTGCAGCAGCCGGGGCGGAATCCTGTCCATCGGCACGGAGTACAACTTCGCCAGCCAGAACACCGTCTGGGTCACCAACGCCAGCTTCACCATCGAACGCAACGGCGGCCACCACAACAACGTCTACCTGCGGCTCCGTAAAGGTGACGGCACGGATGTGTGGGCGTGGACGAGCGGGGACAACGTGTGGGGAGGCCAGACGAAGACCAGGACCGTGAGCAAGCGTGTCCCGCGCAGTTCCAGGCCGTACCTGAAGGGCCATGCGACCTTCGACGTGACAGGACCGGACCCTTCGTGCGCCGCCTACATCAAGTACTAGCGGCCATGCCGCCCGCCCGCGGCCGGCGTGTGCCGGCCGCGGGCGGGCGGAAGTCTGGGAGCGCAAGGGCCAGGACGGTGCTCGGCGGCATAGTGCTGCTGTGCCTCATCGCCGTGGCCGTCTCATGGCGCGGGACGGTCACCCACAGCTCGCCCCCGAAGGAAGGCGGGCCGGAGACTGCCTTCGCCGCACCCGTGATCCTGGACGCTGACCGCTATGGGGCCCTCGTACTGGATCCGCGCTCAGCAACAGTGGTGGGAGTCGACGAACACGGTACGGTGCGCTGGAGGGACCGGAACATGGCTGGCTCGGCCGAGGTCTCGTGCCTGAGGCGCTGTCCGGACGCGGTCGGCTCGGGATCCGCCGACGCTACTGGGCGTTCATCGACCATCTGGCGGATCGGCTCGGCGCGACGCGTGGAGGCCGCCGCAGCCGGGCTGGTGCTCTGGGCCGACACGCCGTCGGACGCCATCGTTGCCCGCACGGTCCCAGGCGGTACCCAGGTCTTGGAGATTCGTCGCTCCGACAGGTCTCAGCGGTACCCGCTCGCCGGGAGTAATCCTCAGCTGTTCACCGCCCGAGACCGGTCACTTGCTGTCCTTCTCACGTCCGAGGGACAGGAAGCGGAATACCGGCTCCTCACCCGCGGACCTGCCGGGTGGACCGTCTCGAAACCGAGCCACACCGCCGCCACGAGCGCCTGTCTGGCTGGGCAGCGAACCCCCATGGTCCTGTATGACGCGAACCACGCCTCACTGGCGCAGCCCGGGCGCGGCGCCCTACGAGCCCTGCCAGTGACCCACATCGGCCGGTGCTCGGTCACCACAGACACCGTCCTGGTACAGCGCTTCACTGACGACACCGTCCACGGTCCACAGACCGCGACGCGGTTGCTCGACACCTCCGGCCACGTCAAGTGGCAACGCGCTGACCCCGGACTGCACCCAGCCAACGCGGATCCGGATACCGGGTCAATCGCGCTACCCACCGACGCCAGCGTGCTCATCCTGAGCCAAGCAGGAGAAATCGTGCACCGCATGCCGAGAGCAGTGGACGCACAGTTCACGTCCGCTGGATGCCTCGTACTCCTGGATTCCCGCCTCCGGGTTACCCGACAGTGCCTGCACACGGGTACACCCCACGGCCCTGGCAGTAGGCGCGACAACCGGCCGTAACCCCCGCTTGCGGCGGAACGGCGCTTGCGTCACCGGGGGAGGCCAGCCTCGGAATCCTTCGGCAGAGGCCGGTGAGCGGCCATGTCAGTGCGCAGGATGTTCGCCAGAGCAGCAGCGTCGATGGCGTCCGACTTCTTCCTCGCGACTGAGTGCCGGTCTCGACAGCGGGCCACAGCCAGCGGATTGATTCGCGAACACTGGGCGTCCCGTCGCCCGCAAACATGCGACCAGTAGTCCCCGGGACGTCTCGGATCGCGACCGGGATCGGGTGATCCTTGCTGTCTCCGTGCTCGGTCAGCAGAGCCGTGAATCCAGCAACATCATCGTTGATTCGCAGCTTGGCGAGCCGTGTGCCGCCGGCGTTGACGAGCGCGACATCGTGGTGGTCTTCTGCCCAGTCCACCCCGCAGAACACCGGTACTGGTAACCCTGCGATTTCCATCATGTTCTCCCTGGTGATCCGCTGTTTGTGCAGGCCAGAGCCTGTGCAGGGTGCGCGTGCTCCCTAATGGAAGTGCTCGGGGCACAACATCACCAGCCGTTCGCAACCCCAGCGAACTGCACGGTCGTTCGTCTTCGCGAGAGCTCTCAGAGGGCGGTATGTGAGTTAATGGATGATCTGTCATAACCTGAACGCATGAGACTGCGGGTTGGTCGGCGGGCTTGGGTGTGCTGGGCTGAACAGCGTGAGCGAGCGCAGTCGCTACAAGACCGACCTGTCCGGCAAGCAGTGGGCGCTGATGGAGCCGGTGATCGCCGCGTGGAAGGCCGCGCGTCCCTCGGTCAGCGGCCATCAGGGCCGGTACGGGATGCGAGAGCGGGACTGCTGCATGATCAGGTGACAGCGGGGTTATGCAGCCAGAGCTGCGGGTGGGGTCATGATGGTCTCGTACTCGACGGGGGTCGGGGCCTCCCCCAAGGCCGGGAAGTTAGCCTTTTCGTGCTGGTGGCAAGGGGGTTGAGGTCCAGGCTGTGGCTGCGTAGAGGCCCGGTCCGAGCTTGTGGATGAGCCCGGTGTTGGCCCATCGGGACAGCTGCCGATACATGGTGTGCAGGGTGATGTCGCCGAAATGGGCGGCGATCTCCGCGGGTCTCCACAGTCGAGTCGGGTCGCCCTGCAGCAGGGCGAGGACGCGATGACGTCGGCGCTGGGCCGGGACGATGTAGCGGTCATCTCGGGAGGCCGTGGGCAAAGACGGCTGTTCGGGGCCGGGTGTGAGGACGGTGACGGCGAGGCCGGTGATGGTGCGGCTGCGATCTGGGCGGCCGTCGTCGCGTCGCTCGCTGTAGCGGGACATCGGCGACTTGACCTTGCGGGTGCTGGTCCGGTGGCGGCGGGGCGCAAGGAGGCGGGCCAGCACCCGGCGGCCGATCAGTCCGAGGCATCCGTGCTCATCGGGAACGATCCCGGCGGCCTGGACGACCTGGTCGCGGGCGGTCTGGAGTGCCACGGTGAAACAGCAGCGATCGGGGTCGGTGCCGGGGACGGACTCGGCGGCCTCGACCATCACGGCCCGTAGGGCCTGGTAGAGCGTGAGCAGGGCCCACATCTCCTGCTCGAGGCCAGCGGGGTCGCCCGAGCGGAGGTTCCGGCCGGCCATGATCGTGTGGCGGAGCGCGTAGTACGCGCTCTCGTGTTCCCAGCGCTCGTGGTAGAGGTTGATCAGCACTGTCGCGGGGTGTCGGCGGGCGTTGGTCAAGGTGGTGACCAGCCGGTAGGAGCCAGCGAAGACGGTGCCGTCAGCGCAGGTCACCGTGACCTCGGCATCAATGACCCGGACGTTGACGGTGCCGATCACCGACAGATAGGAGCCGTCGTCGAGACGGGCCAGGACCGGGGTGCGCCGGTTGCTGCGGAGTCGGCCCAAGACCTTCGCGCCGGTCGCGGTCGCCTGGGCGAGGAAGGCGTTGGCGTCGAAGCCCTTGTCCCACAGCACCAGCATGTCAGGCCGCAGCAGGTGCAGCAGTCTGCAGGCGTAGGCGGTCTCGCCCTCGTCGGTGGGACCGAACACCGCCCCGATCAGGGACCTCGTCCCGGTCTCGACCAGCGTCATCAGCTCCAGCGTGGGATAACCGTGATGGGCCGTCCGCCCCAGCCAGGCCCGATTGCGGGGCGAATCAGGCACCCGCAGCGAGCTGCAGCCGTCGAAGGACACCGTCCGGTAGACGCCGAAACGCACCCCCGGCGTGGTCGGGCGGGCCAGCGGCCCGGCAAGCACCTCGAACAGCGACCGCACCGGCGCGGCCCCCAGCCGCCGGCGAAGGTCCCGCAGGGCCTTCGAACTCGGCGAGGCCACCGGTATCCCGGCCAGGCCGCTGGTGAGCTTGTCCCAGACCAACCGGTAGCCGACCTCGGGGAACAGGCACATTGCAAGCAGGAAGTACATCCCGACCCGGGACGGCAGATCACGCAGGCGCCGCTGCACCGTCCGCGTCTCCGTCAGCACCGAGTCCACGAGCTCGAACGGCACCAAGGCGGTCAGTTCTCCCAAGTGACCCGGGGCGAACCGGCCCGCGGCCACGGTCACCGTACGAATGATGGCCGTCACCGCGGACGGCAGGGCAGAATGAACCCGCAACGGAGCTCCTCACGTACAAGCTGTCTTGGTCGACTGCCTGTACCAACGAGCTCCGTTGTGCTTTCGCCTCGAACCCTCAACGTGCTTGCAGGACCTGCGGAAACGCTAACTACCCGGCCTTGGGGCCTCCCCCTGAGTGGTGGACACGCTGATACTGGATCTGCTTGATCCGGAGGAAGTGAGAAGACCGCCGATGGCGATGAAGGACTACTCGGACGAGTTCAAGGCCGATGCCGTGGCCCTGTACGAGTCCACACCCGGGGCGACCTACAAGAGCATCGCCGCTGACCTGGGAGTTAACCGGGCGACCCTGCGTGAGTGGGTGCTGCGGGACCGCGAACGCCGTGGCGTCAGCGCCGCGGCTGCGAAGCCGGCCGCCCCACGTCGCGAGGCGGTACCGTCCGCTGATCCGGACGAGCGGGTCCGTCAGCTGGAGGCCCGGGTGGCAGAACTCGAGGCGAGTGAGCGCAAGCTCGCCACCGAGCGGGACATCCTCCGCAAGGCGGCCAAGTATTTCGCCGGAGAGACGAACTGGTGAGGAGCCGCTTCCAGTTCGTTGACGACCACCGGGACACCTACGAGGTGAAGCGGCTCTGCCACGTCCTGGAGGTGAACCGGTCCAGCTACTACAAGTGGCTCGCCGGCGCCGAGGCCAGGGCCGCCCGGCAGCACAAGGACCGGGTCCTGGCCGAGGAGATCCGCGAGGTCCACAGCGAGTCCGGCGGCGCCTACGGCTCCCCGCGAGTGACCGCCGAGCTCCGCGAGAAAGGGCGGCGGGTCAACGAAAAGCGGGTCGCCCGGATCATGCGGAGGTTCTCCATCACCGGAATCCGCCTGCGCAGACGCGTCCGCACCACCGTCGCGGACCCAGCAGCCTCACCGGTTCCGGACCTGTTCCAGCGGGACTTCACCGCCGCCGTGCCGGGGCGCAAGTACATGGGCGACATCACGTATCTCCCGCTGGCCGGCGGGGAGTTCCTCTATCTCGCTACGGTGCTGGACTGCTTCAGCCGCAAGGTCGTCGGCTGGTCCATCGCCGACCACATGCGCACCGACCTGGTCGCCGACGCACTGCGGATGGCGGCCTCGACCCGTGGCGGCCTGGACGGCGCCGTGTTCCGCTCCGACCACGGGGCCCAATACGGATCCCGGGCCTTCGCCGGCCTCTGCGACCAGCTCGGAGTCACCCGGTCGATGGGCGCGGTCGGCACCAGCGCCGACAACGCGGCCTGCGAAAGCTTCCACGCGTCCCTGAAGCGCGAGACCCTCCAGGGCGCCCACGACTACGGTGACGCCGGCACCTGCAGAAGAAGGGTATTTGCCTGGCTGACCCGCTACAACACCCGCCGTCGGCACTCCGCCAACGGCCACCTCAGCCCCAACGAATACGAACGCCGACACCACACCGCTAAACTCACGCTCGCCGCGTGATCAATAACCGCGTGCCCACCTTCATGGGGGAAGGCCCGAGGGCCTCCGGCCGGAGGCCCTCCTTGCAGGATGCCGCAGGCGGATAGGTGAACCCCGGTGGCAGACGGAGCCGCCAGCCCACCGGCTGGAACGTGATCAGGAGTGGCAGCCACCATGCGGGCATAGCAGGCCACCGCGCCGGCCCCTGGTGGAATCGGCCAGAAACCTAGCGTGCCTTGAGCGACTGGGCCCTGTGCGGCATGATCAAGTCCATGCCAAAGGGGGGATCAAAGATTGTTGGCGGCAAGCTCACAGGCTACCTTCGGGGCCTAGTACATGCTGTCGTCGTGTCGGCGGCTTGCTGTATCACGGCGGTCGGGTGCGGAGGGAGTTCGACCGGCTCAACCGACCATGGTGCGGCCAGCCCATCCAGCAAACGAGTACCGGTGGTGGACGCCGTGCAACTTCAGTCCACTCTGCCTACCGCTCTAAACATGCGCTCGAGCGTGTCGCAGGAGCGCACGGTCAAGGCCTGGGACCTGGCTGAGGAGCCCTCCCAGTGCCAGGACGAACAGTGGCCAGACGCCTGGTGCGGCAAGGCCGCCGCGGTTGGCCTTGCCGCCTTTACCAACATCAACGATCAAGAAGTCGGGATCCACTTGATCTCTTTCCCTGACGAACGGTCGGCGGCCGAGGCTTTCGAACATAGGGATAAGTCGGATGATATGGGGCGGTTTCCTGGACCGGCCGGGGAGCCCGTGTACACGCTCGACCTCGTTGCGTCGAGGGACATTCCCCTCTGGTCCAGTAGAGGCACGACCTTCCAGCAGGGCACGGTCATCGGACGCATCGAGTACTCATGGAGACCGGGAGCGAAGGTGCCGGCCGACAGTTTGCTGGCGGTGACACGCATGGTGGTCCAGCGGATCGACCAGAAGGAAAAGGGCTTGAACCCCACGGCCTCAATGCACTGAGGACACTTCGTCGACCGTACCAGCGCCGGCTGTGCACAGCCGCAGATGGCAATTCACCCGAAACCTTCAGTAGCAAGCCATGACCTGGCTATGTACGCGAGGAATGGTTCTGGCACGACTTTCGTGAAGCGGTCATGCTCAGTGTTCAGGGGATGCTTCAAACGTTTCGAGGATTTGCCGTACTTCCTGGCGCCACTGCTCGGCGTCGGCGCTGTCCACCCAGCTGGTTGCCATCTCTGATCCGCCCTGGAGAACCCGGTCCAGTGCGAGTCTCGCCGACGCGCGAAGGGAGGCGGGCAGTTCGGGCAGGGTTTGGCTGGGGCCGTCGTCGGGATCAATCACGATGGGGCTGTCCGGGAGGGTGCTGGCCACGAGGGCGCCGGCGGCCACAGCTTCGGCCCCGTCTCCGCCATCGACCCGTTCTCGCGAGTCCATGACACGCTGGATTGCCCGCCCCAGCACGTCGATGACCTGCCGGTGGGTGAGTCCCTCGAGTTCATCGACGAAGTCTGCGGCGAGATCGCTGTCGAAGGGGCCGGTTCCCCACGTTCCCATGCATGGCTCCTGGGTCATGTCCCCTGTGGTGGTGTAACCGCGTCGGGGTGATCTTCGGTCGTGGGGTAGATCGAGTCCATGCCTCCCTTGGGGAGGTAGCTGCGGGGGAAGGCGATCCATTCGTCGTGCATCTCGATGAGGACGGCGGTGGTGAGCCGTTCGAGGGCGGCGGGGTTGGGGAAGATCTGGACGACGTCGACGCGGCGCTTGATCTCGCGGTTGACCCGCTCCAGGGGATTGGTGGACTGGATTTTCTTCCAATGTCGCTCGGGGAAGTCGGCGAAGGCGGTCAGGTCGGTCTTGGCTTCCAGGAGCATGGCTTTGACCTTGGGGAACTGCCGCCCGAGCATGTCGGCGACGGTGTCGAGCTGGGAACGGACCAGCTCGGCGGTGGGCTGGGCAAAGATCGTGCGGATCGTCGCGGCCACCATCTCGCCGGAGTCTTTGCTGATCACGGCGAAGACGTTGCGCAGGAAGTGAACGCGGCATCGCTGGTAGGCGGCGCCGAGCATGACCTTGCGGACCGCCTTGACCAGCCCGGAGTGGTGGTCGGCGATGACCAGGCGGACACCGGTCAGGCCGCGTTCGCGCAGGGAGCGCAGGAACTCGGTCCAGAAGACCTCGGTCTCGCTGTCGCCGACCATGAGTCCGAGGACTTCGCGGCCGCCGTCCTCGGTGATGCCGGTGGCGATGACCACGGCCTGGGAAACGATCTGGTGTGAGACCCGGGCCTTGCAGTAGGTGGCGTCGAGGTAGATGTAGGGGAAGCGGATGTGGTCCAGGGGCCGGGTGCGGAACACGTTCAGTTCCGTGTCTAAGGGCTGTCCCGTAACTGCTGGTCGCGGGTGAGATGATCTTGTCGTGGCTGGTGTGATCACGGCGTCTGAGTCATCCTGGATAGCCCCGTTCACTGGGCTGAGTTCGCGTCAGTTCGGCAGGTTGGTCACCGCACTGCGGCGCGAAGGCGCGGACCCGGTCCGCAAGGGCGGCCGTGGGGCCTGCCACTGGAGGACCGGGTCCTGCTGGTCGCCGCGTACTGGCGAACGAACCTGACACTGCGCCAACTCGCCCCGTTGTTCGGGGTGTCGAAGTCGGCGGCAGACCGTGTCATCGACCATCTCGGGCCGGCGCTGGCGCTGCAGCCGCGCAAGCGGTTCCGCCACGACGCCGTCCTGATCGTGGACGGCACCCTCGTCCCCACCCGTGACCACCAGGTCGCCGAGCAGTCGAAGAACTACCGGTATTCGACCAACCACCAAGTCGTCATCGACGCCGACACCCGCCTCGTGGTCGTCGTCGGTCGGCCCTTGCCGGGCAATCGCAACGACTGCAAGGCATGGGTACTATCCGGCGCGAAGGACGCCGTCGGCAAAACCACGGTGATCGCAGATGGCGGTTATCGGGGCACCGGACTGATCATCCCGCACCGCCGGGAGCCCGGCCAGGCCGAACTCCCGGCCTGGAAAGAGGAACACAACACCTCTCACCGCAAGGTCCGCGCGCGGGTCGAACACACCTTCGCCCGCATGAAAACCTGGAAGATCCTCCGCGACTGCCGCCTCAAAGGCGACGGCGTCCACCACGCCATGCTCGGGATCGCTCGCCTGCACAACCTCACTCTCTCTGGGTGACCGGCAGGCACAAGCAGGACAGCCAGCACGACGACGACCCAGAAAGCAGGCTGGTTAGAGATCCTCTCTCAACCGCGCCCAGGTATGAGTGTCCAGGCTGTCATGAGGGCCAATGCGGGAGAGTTCGGCGCCGTCGCCTCCCAGGGCCACGATGACGGGACGGACTCCACGGCTGATGTAGGGGCACCTCCAAACTGTGATGAGCTCGCAGTGCTGAGGGTTCTCGATCCGGCGAGCACCGATGAGAACGTGACTCACATCCCGCCCGAGGCGCACTTTGGCGCAACCGATCCACGGGGCGGCGGCGAGGGAACGTGGACGGTCAATGCTGCGAGTAAGGCTGAGGACGCCCCCGCCGCTGCGAACATCGAGTACATCGACGTCGACGGGATCGTCTCCTGGGCCGCTGCTGCCCCCCACGTACCGCCATTGCTCGCCGAACCACTCCAGGAGCGCAATGAACCGTTCCGGGTTCGGTAGAGATCTCAGATGTTGGGTGTGACCTGGGGCTTCGTGGTTGCGAGATAGTGGTTGTTCTCATATTCGACCGGCG
>NZ_JBJDQT010000039.1:0-60116 GCF_044903565.1 Streptomyces sp. NPDC004065
TCGACCACGTACTGGATCGCCGGCTTGTCCACGACCGGCAGCATCTCCTTGGGAGTGGCCTTGGTGGCCGGCAGGAACCGGGTGCCCAGGCCCGCTGCGGGAATGACGGCCTTGGAGGGTCGGAAGCCCATGTGATAGCTGGTTTCTCTCGTCGCTGGTGTGAGGGGTCAGGCGCCGATCAGGCCGCGCTCGTCCGCGCTCTCGCCGGTGCGCTGGCGCACGATGCGGGCCTTGAGCGCGCCGGGCGCGGGGGCCGGGGTCCGCTCGTCCAGCGGCAGCACCGCGGGGCTGGGCTCCTCGCCGAGGAACAGCCTGCGCACCACACGCTCCGCCGCGTGCCCGTCGTCGAACTGCACGAACCGCTCGCGGAACGCCGCTCGGAGCTCCGCGGACCGCTCGCTGTTCCAGGCGCCGGAACGGAACACCTCGATGAGTTCGTCCTCGCTGGTCGCGGTCGCCCCGGGGGTCTCGCCCGGCTGCCCGGAGAGGATGTCGAAGTAGACACCACGGGCCCGGCTGTAGACCTCCCAGTCGTCCGCGTAGGTGACGATCGGCCGGTCCAGGCAGGCGTAGTCGAACATGATGGACGAGTAGTCCGTGACCAGCACGTCCGCGGCGAGGCACAGATCCTCCACCACCGGGTAACGCGACACGTCCTTGATCAGGCCGCGCTCCTGCAGCGCCTCGAGCTCGGGGTCCGCGCCGTAGAAGTAGTGGGTGCGCACCAGCACGACGTGGTTCGGACCCAGTTCGCGGCAGAAGCGCTCCAGGTCGATGCGGGGCACGTAGCCCTTCTGGTAGTCGCGCACCGTGGGGCAGTAGAGGATCGCCGTCTTGCCCTCTTCGATGCCGAGCTCACCGCGGATCCGGACGACGTCCTCGGCGGTGGCCCGGAAGTACACGTCGTTGCGCGGGTAGCCGTACTCGATCGCCTCGAAGGCACAGGGGTAGACCCGCTCCCAGATCTCCGTGGAGTGCTGGTTGGAGGTCAGGCTGAGGTCCCACTTGTCGGCTCGCTCCAGCATCTTGCCGAAGCTCATGTTCTTCGCCGCGGCGGGGAACCTCTGCTGGTCGATTCCCATCTGCTTCAGTGGAGTGCCGTGGTGGGTCTGGAGGTGGACCTGCTCCCGGCGCTTGACGAAGTCGTTCGGGAAGTTGACGTTGTTGATGAGGTACTTGGCGCGGGCCAGGACCTCCCAGTAGCGAGGGGAGTTGGCCACGACGTAGTCCACGCCCGCGGGAACGGTGTCCACCGCGTCGGGCTTGACGACCCACACGCCGTGCACGTGCGGGGCGAGTTCCTTCGCCTTGTAGTAGACCGCCGCCGGATTGCAGGCGACACCGCGGTTCCAGTACGCCGCGTAGACGGCGAGGTTCTCGTCGACGGGGCGGCGCAGGTGCAGCCGGTACAGCCGGTTGTACGCGGTCTTGCCGAGCTTGGTCTTGGCCTTCCGGACCCGCTGGACCACCTCGCGGCGGGTGCTGGTGGCGTACGTCACCGCCGCGTACGCCGCGTAGGAACCCCGGTCCAGGAGCTGGAACCGGATGCCCTGGGGGCCCTCGGGAACCACGAAGCCCTGAGGCTTGAACCGCTTGTACTGCGCGGCCGACAGCTTGAAGAACTCGGCCCGGTCCTTCGGGACGATGCGGTCCTCGCGGGCCAGGGTGAACAGGAAGTGGCTGGCCATGCGCTCGAACAGCAGCGCCCGGACCGGTTCGAGGTGGGGGCGCTCGTCGAGGAACTCGAAGAGCCGCGCGTACTGCTCGAAGATGCCGAAGTGCTTGCGCCCGGGGGTGCGCATGGAGTTGCCCTGGCGGCGCTGGCGGTACTCGACGCAGACGTGGTCGGTGGCGGCGATGCGCTCCGCCGTCAGCATGGTCTTGTAGACCATGAGGGCGTCTTCGTAGATGCCGTCGGTGAACGTGAAGTTGTGCTCGTCGACGTAGAACGCGCGGCGGTAGGCGCGGTTCCACACCACGGCGAACATGTTCAGGTACTCGGGGCGCTCGAGCGCCGTGAAGACGTCGGTGCCGGCCGCGCTGAGCATCTCGCCGGCCGCGCTCGCCTGCACCCGGTTGTTCCAGTACGTGCGGACGTGGTTGAGCAGGAGTATGTCCGGGTTTCCGGTGACTTCGAGACGGTCGGCTATCGCCTGCAGGGCGCCCTCGGCCAGGGTGTCGTCGCTGTCCAGGAAGAGGATGTACTCGCCCCGCGACTTCAGCGCACCGGCGTCGCGCGCCTTGCCTATGCCCCTGTTCTCCTCGAAGTGCACGGGTATCACCCGGCTGTCCTGGGCCGCGTATTCGTCGAGTATGCGGCCGCAGGAGTCGGGGGAGTGGTCGTCGATGGCCACGATCTCGAAGTCGCCGAACGACTGCGAGAGGATGGAATCCAAGCATGCGCGTAGGTATCCCTGGACCTTGTAAACGGGGACCACAACGCTGATTTTCGGCGAAGCGCTTCCATTCGCGACGGACATGCTTGGGGCTCCTGGACTGGTGGTCAGACTCGACCGCGCCCCGCGGCGGCGAACCGAGCGGGTTGCGAGAGGCACAAGGAGTGCAGGTTAACGTGTGGAGAAGCGTAGCGTACGCCTCTGGGGAGCGGTCCGGACCAGTCGTTGCCCACTGCACGGACGTGGTGCGCGGTCTTCCGCCGAGGCGCTGGGCAGAGGCTCCGCGGTGCGCCGCGGGGTGCCCGACGGGTCTCCCGGACGCGTGATTCACCCCATACTGTCGCCGTTGTTCAGGTCCGCGGTCGGTTCCACAACCGTGACGCAGGCGTTGCGGCCCGGAGACGGTGCGCCGGGCGTGGTGCGCCCGCGGGCCCCGGCCGGGCCGGCGGGGCGGGCGGTGCCGGACCCGGCGGCCGGAAGCGGGGCCGCGGCGAATTCGCCGGTTCGCCCGCCGGTTTACCGGCAGTTCATTCCGTGGACACGCTCGGAAATGAATAGAGGGCAGAATTGCCCACCGCTTTGCGGCGGCCTTTTCCCTTTCCCGCCGGGTGGATTCGGTGGCGCTCCGGCCCCTGGGGGCCAGGGTCCCGCCAGGTGGACGGCCGGGCGCCCGGGGACCCTCTTGGCGTAGATTCGACCGGTCAGCGGACTCGGGCAAGGAGCGGACGGCAAGGTGGCAGAGGCGGCAGAGGCAAGGCGGGCCGTGCGCGAGGCCCGCAGGATCGTCGTCAAGGTGGGGTCCTCCTCGCTGACCACCGCCGCCGGCGGGCTCGACGCCGACCGGGTGGACGCGCTCGTGGACGTACTCGCCAAGAGCCGGGCCGCGGGGGACCGGGAGATCGTCCTGGTGTCCTCCGGCGCCATCGCCGCCGGCCTCGCCCCGCTGGGCCTGCGCCGCCGGCCCAAGGACCTCGCCCGTCAGCAGGCGGCGGCCAGCGTCGGCCAGGGCCTGCTCGTGGCCCGCTACACCGCCTCCTTCGCCCGCTACGGCGTCCGCGTCGGCCAGATCCTGCTGACCGGCGACGACACCAGCCGCCGCGCCCACCACCGCAACGCCTCCCGCACCCTGGACAAGCTCCTCGCGATGGGCGCCCTGCCCGTCGTCAACGAGAACGACACCGTCGCCACGGACGAGATCCGCTTCGGCGACAACGACCGCCTGGCCGCCCTCGTCGCGCACCTCGTCCGCGCCGACCTGCTGGTGCTGCTGTCCGACGTGGACGGCGTCTACGACGGCGACCCGAGCCGGCCGGGCACCTCCCGGATAGCGGAGGTCCGGGCGCCCGAGGACCTCGCACACGTCGAGATCGGCAGCGCGGGCAAGGCGGGCGTCGGCACCGGCGGCATGGTCACCAAGGTCGAGGCGGCCCGGATCGCCGCCGCCGCCGGCATCCCCGTCGTCCTCACCAGCGCCGTCCACGCGGCCGACGCCCTGTCCGGCGGGGACACCGGCACGTACTTCCACCCCACCGGCAGGCGCTCCGCCGACCGGCTGCTGTGGCTGCAGCACGCCTCCACCCCGCAGGGCTCGCTCACCCTCGACGACGGGGCGGTGCGCGCCGTCGTCGAGCGCCGCAAGTCGCTGCTGCCGGCCGGCATCGCCGGCGTCGACGGCGACTTCTCCGCGGGCGACCCGGTCGAACTGCGCGACGTCCGGGGACGCGCGGTCGCCCGCGGGCTGGTCAACTTCGACGCCAGGGAGATCCCCCGGCTGATCGGCCGCTCGACCCGCGAACTCGCGCGCGAACTGGGGCCGGCGTACGAACGCGAGGTCGTACACAGGGACGACCTGGTGCTCCTGGAGCCGTAATGGCCCGAAACGTCCGTGCGGCACGGTGCTGAAGGCGGGGGACGTTCCGTAAAACGGCCCCACGGAGCCGTGCGGCCTGCTCCACTTTGTTCCAGGGACCGATTCCGCAGGAGCACTGGGTAAAGGAGGCCGTCGTGAGACGAGTGCGCCCGGGGACGGGGTCCCGCGGTGCCCTGACCAGCGTCGCGGCCGGGGACGGCTACGAGGAGTCGCGGGACCTGCCCCGGCTGTGGCACGTCACCCTCAGCGTCTCCGGCGACGAGGCCCCGCTGCAGGAGGTGCGGCGCGGCCTGGAACAGCTCGCCCACGACCATCCCTTCCTGCTCACCAGTCGCTACGCGCGTGACCACGCGGAGATCCGCTACTGGGAGGAGGCCCGCGACCTGCACGACGCCGCCGCCGTCGCGCTGCGCCTGTGGGGCGAGCACCGGCAGAGCGCCAAGCTGCCGCCGTGGGAGATCGTCGGCCTGGAGGTCATCGACCGCGAGACCTACCACCAGCGCCTCGCCGCCGGCTACGGCCCCGCCCCCGCCACCCCGGTCGGCGTCCACCCGTTCTGACCTGCGGCCGGGCGCAACGGGTGGCGGGAAGTTTGGCCGATAACGCGGTTGCCGTCCGTTTTTGATCACCCATAGGGTCTGCGGCGTATTCGTACGTGTGTGTCAGGTGATGACCAGACGCCCGGCGCACAGCAGATCTCGCATGGGGGGAACACCAATGCGTTCGCGCACCTTCATCGCGGCCTGCCCCGACCAAGGAGTGCCCATGAAGCGCAGCACCATGAGGACGGCGGCCAAGGTCCTCACGGCCTCCGCCGCGGCCGTCGGTCTGGCCGTCGGTTTCACCGGCCAGGCCGCCGCGTCCAGCAGCGTGGAGATGACCGCCTACAGCCCCGACGGCTCCGTGGGCGGCTACGGCTACTTCAACGCCGACCCGAGCGGTTCGATCCCCGGCGACGCCATCCAGGCCTGCGACGTCAAGGCGGACGGCATCGGCATCGAGGTCCGGATGGACATCGACCCGGGCAGCAGCTGGCACACCGACCGCACCGCCAGCACCCGCGGGCACGACTCGCCGTACTGCTCACCGTGGAAGAGCGGCAACATCGCCGAGAACACCCTGGTCGGCCTGAAGATCTGTGTGGTCAAGGGCAGCTGGGAGGACTGTTCCCCGGTGCGCTACGCCCGCGCCTGACCGGCGGGACCGGGGCGGTTCCGGCGCCGGGCGGCCCGGCGACCGGAACCGCCCGCGGGCCGGCGCCCGGGCACGGTCCGACCGTGCCCGGGCCCGGGCGCCGGGCCGCCTTGAGCGCCGGTCCGGCCGGGACGCCGGTCGTCCCGGG
Organism: Streptomyces sp. NPDC004065; assembly: GCF_044903565.1. Lineage (NCBI taxonomy): Bacteria > Bacillati > Actinomycetota > Actinomycetes > Kitasatosporales > Streptomycetaceae > Streptomyces > Streptomyces sp. NPDC004065. The sequence continues at coordinate 5,609 of NZ_JBJDQT010000039.1, forward strand.
TGTCAGGCCGTCTCGGGTGTCAGGCCGTCTCGGGTATCGGGACAATTGCCACCCCCGCCCCCGGGCGGACTAATCTGCGCACATGACGACGCTCTCGCCGTACGACTCGATGTCCCCGGTGGCCCGAGCCGCCTACCGCGCCAAGGCCGCCGCCGCCGACCTCGCGCCGCTGCCGCGTGCCGAGAAGGACGACGCCCTGCTGGCCGTCGCCGACGCCCTCGAGGTCCGTACCGGCGAGATCGTCGAGGCCAACGCCAAGGACGTCGCCAAGGCCCGCGAGGCCGGCACCGGAGAGGCCATCGTCGACCGCCTCACCCTCACCCCGGAGCGGGTCCGCGCCATCGCCTCCGACGTGCGCGACGTGGTCGCGCTGCCCGACCCGGTCGGCGAGGTCGTCCGCGGCAGCACCCTCCCCAACGGACTGGACCTGCGCCAGGTCCGCGTCCCGCTCGGCGTGGTCGGCATCATCTACGAGGCCCGCCCCAACGTCACCGTCGACGCCGCCGCGCTCTGCCTGAAGTCCGGCAACGCGGTGCTGCTGCGCGGCTCGGCCTCCGCCTACGAGTCCAACACCGCCCTGGTCCGGGTCATCCGCGACGCCGTGGGCGGCGCCGGGCTGCCCGCCGACGCCGTGCAGCTGGTGCCCGGGGAGAGCCGCGACAGCGTGCGCGAGCTGATGCGCGCCCGCGGCCTGGTCGACGTGCTCATCCCGCGCGGCGGCGCCTCCCTGATCCGCACGGTGGTCAACGAGTCCACCGTCCCGGTGATCGAGACCGGCACCGGCAACTGCCACGTCTACGTCGACGCCCACGCCGACCTCGACATGGCCGTCGACATCCTGGTCAACTCCAAGGCGCAGCGGCCCAGCGTCTGCAACGCCGCCGAGACGCTGCTGGTCCACCAGGACATCGCCGCCGACTTCCTGCCGCGCGCCCTGAACGCGCTCGCCCAGGCCGGTGTGACCGTGCACGCCGACGAGCGGGTCATGGCCTACGCCAAGGACTCCCGCGCGACCGTCGTCGAGGCCACCCCGGACGACTGGGACACCGAGTACCTCTCGTACGACATCGCCGCCGCCGTCGTCGACTCCCTCGACAAGGCCGTGGCGCACATCCGGCTGTGGAGCTCCGGCCACACCGAGGCGATCGTCACCACCTCCCAGCAGGCGGCCCGCCGGTTCACCCAGCTGGTCGACTCCACCACCGTCGCCGTGAACGCCTCCACCCGCTTCACGGACGGCGGCCAGTTCGGCTTCGGCGCGGAGATCGGCATCTCCACGCAGAAGCTGCACGCCCGCGGGCCGATGGGCCTGCCCGAGCTGACCAGCACCAAGTACATCCTCACCGGCGACGGCCACATCCGGCGCTGAGCCCACCGCACGGCGCGCCCGCCGCCTGCGCGGCGGCGGGACGGCGGGGGACGGCGGTGGAACCGGCGGCGGAACGGGTGTCTCACCAGGCGGATGAATTTCCATACCGTCTGCCCAAATTGACCCCCCGGGACTACTCTGGACCCGTGCCGGAGGACGTGGGGGGCACGCCGTTCCCTGACGGCTGGGAGCCCGACGACGACCACGACCGCGGGGTGTCGGACGAAGAGTTCGCCTCCGTGGTCTTCGACGAGGCCTTCGTACGGGCGGCCGTGATCCACGAGCCGACCGCGGTGGAGCGCCTCCTGGCCGCCGCGCAGGCCAGAGCCGAGGCCTCCGAGGCCGAGGCCCGCCGTGCCCATGCCAGAGGCGAGCGCTACGAGGACGCGTACGGCCCCGAGGCCCGCGGCTTCCGCGCCGGCCGCGACCCCGACGACCTGGACGACGCCGAGGTCCTGGAGGGCCGCTACGGCGCTCCCGGCGCGTTCGGCAGGCAGGTCCGCTGGCACCGGCCCGTCGCCTGGGTGCTCGCCCTGGTGATGGGCATCGGGATGGTCGCGCTGGCCTTCGCGGCCGTCTACCGGGGCGGCTCCTCGGGCAACCGCGAGCAGGTCCCCGCGCCCGCCTCCACGGGGCTCGGACAGGGCAGCGCCGCCGCCCCCTCCACGTCCGCCGACTACTCCCACCCACCGGTCCCGGCGGCTCCGCGCACCCCCTGAGAGCCCGCCCGCCGTCGTGGTGAGAACCTGTCAGAACTTGTCGTGCGGCCGGGCGTTTACCCGGGCTCCGGGAGACCTACCCTGAAGGTATGGGAGGGCCTGGAGACCCGCCTGAGGGGACACCCGAGGGAGCCCCTTCAGGAGCGGAGGACGAGTACCGATCCGTCGTCTTCGACGAGTCGTTCGTCCGCGCTGCCCGCCTCCAGGAGTACTCCGCGCAGGAGCGCATGACCGACCACACCCCGGCCGTACGGCGGCGCCCGCCGCTGCGCCGGAGCCTGTCCCGGCAGGCGCTGGTACTGGTGCTGCTGATCGTGCTGGCCTTCGGCACGGCGATCTACATGGGCGTACGGAACCCCTACCAGGCCCCCCGCGCCACACCGCCGCCCGAACCAGTGCGGATGACCGTCATCCCGCTCGCCCCCTCCGGCAAGGTGCCCGGGGCGACGGACCCCGGGCACCTGTACGCGCGCAGCCCCGCCGCCCAGTTCGAGGTCGGCGCCGAGGGCATCCCGCTGCCTGCCGTGCGGCGCACCGCGCACTTCAGCGAGAGCCAGGTCGTCGCCGCCCTGAGCACCGCGAAGGACTACATCGTCGCGTCCTCCCTCTACCCCGAGGTGCTCACCGGTGAGCAGGTCCACCCGGTGCGGGCGCTGCTGGACCCCGCCCAGTTCGACCAGTTCGACCGGAGCTTCGACCGCCCGGCCGCCGACGGCCGGCACGCGCCGACCGGATGGCTCGTCCGCTTCGACGCCGGCCGGACCCGGCTGGCCGACCGCGGGATCCGGGTGCGGGGCGACCTGCGGGCCACCGAGGCCGACGCGGCCACCCTCGAGGTCAGCGCCGACCACACCTTCGTCTACGCCCTGAAGCCCGCCGGCTCCGCCGCCAAGCCCGCGGCCTCGCTGTCCTCGCTGTTCACCGTGCGGCGCGAACTGCAGTTCCGCTTCAGCCGCGACGACCTGCGGCTGCACCAGGTGCAGCTCGTCGTCTCCTACGTCCAGGCAGGCCCGCTCTCCTGCACCGAGGACTCCGCCAACCGGTTCCGCCCGCTGCTGGCCGGCCAGACCGCCAAGGCGGGCGGCCCCGCCGGGACCGACCCGTACGCCACGGACGGCGCCACGGCCCTGTGCGGGTCGCTGGCACCGGGGGCCCAGCCGAGGATTTGACTCCCGGGTGGTGTGACCTCCGAGGGGTGGTGTGACCTCCGAGGGGTGGTGTGACCTCCGAGGGGTGGTGTGACCTCCGAGGGGTGGTGTGACCTCCGAGGGGTGGTGTGACCTACCGGGTGTTTCCGGGGTCAGTCCGTTTCGGGGGTGTCCGTCGGCGGGCGGTCCTTCGGCGAAGTGGGGGCGGTGAAGCCGTCGAAGCCGCGCCGGACCCGGCCGCCCAGACCGCCCGCGCTGTCCGCCAGGTCGCTGACCAGCTTCATCAGCGGGTCCTTGGAGCTCTTCACATGGTTGGCGTAGTGCGCCGCCGACTCGCGGAAGGAGTCGCCGACCGAGGTGTCCTTGTCCTCGGAGCGGCGCGGGTAGTGGCCGTCCATGATCCGCTGGTAGTCGCGGGAGGCGGCCCACTTCTTCAGCTCGGCCGCCCGCACGGTGGCGAAGGGGTGGGTGCGCGGCAGCACGTTCAGGATCTTCAGCACGGAGTCGCGCAGGTCGCCCCCGGCCTCGTACTCCTCGGCCTGCTCCAGGAACGCGTCCACGTTCATCTCGTGGAGGTGGTTGCCGCCCGCCATCTTCATCAGCCCGCGCATGGACGCCTTCAGGTCCTGCCCGGCCAGCAGTCCGGCCCGGTCGGCCGACAGCTCCGACTTGCGGAACCACTCGCGCAGGGCGGTCACGATCGCCATGACCGCCAGGTTGCCCAGCGGGATCCAGGCCACCCGGACCGCCAGAGAGGTCAGGAACAGCAGGATCGTGCGGTACACCGCGTGGCCGGACAGGGCGTGGCCCACCTCGTGGCCGACGACCGCCCGCATCTCCTCCTCGTCGAGCAGTTCGACCAGGCCCGTGGTGACGACGATGATCGGCTCGTCCAGGCCGATGCACATCGCGTTGGGCTGGGGGTCCTGGGTGACGTACATCGGCGGGACCTTCTCCAGGTCCAGGATGTAGCAGGCGTCCCGCAGCATGTCGTTGAGATGCGCGAACTGCTGGTCCGAGACGCGCACCGAGTCGGACAGGAACAGCAGCCGCAGGCTGCGCTCGGGCAGCAGGCCGCTGAGGGCCTTGAACACCGTGTCGAAGCCGCTCAGCTTGCGCAGCGCGACCAGGGCCGAGCGGTCGGCGGGGTGCTCGTAGGCGCGCGAGGAGATGCCGGGGAAGCGCCTGCGCTGCCGGCTCGGCACGCGCGCGTGCCCGTCGTGCTCGTTGCCGTCGTCGGACATTGGTCCCCCAGGTGCGTCTGTGTCGCCTGCGCGTCTGCGTGTGCGTGTACGTCTGCGTGTGCGTGTACGTCTGCGTGTGCGTTGCGTCTGCGTGCTTCCGTGCCCCCGAAACAAGGCCCAGCCTAGAGGCGATCGTGGGCTGTGCTGGCGGGCTGGGTTTTGCTTCGGGGATACAAGCGGAACGACGAGTGAGGGTGCGGGAAGGTTCCCGTTCCTTCGGGGCTGTGCCACCCGTCCCCCCTTTCGCCCACCCGCCCGCCCGACTCGGTGGGGTGAGGCGGCACCGTCCCCCGGGGCTCCGCCCCGGGACCCCGGCAGGGGGCTGCGCCCCCTGCACCCCCCTTGCCCCATCCGGCCCACCCGACTCGGTCGGCTGAGACGGCACCGCCACGGGGCTCCGCCCCGGACCCCATGCGGGGCTCCGCCCCTGCACCCCGGCGGGGCTGCGCCCCAGACCCCGGGCGGGGGCTGCGCCCCCTGCCCCCCTTCGCCCCATCCGGCCCGCCCGTCTCGGTGGGGAGAGGAGTGGCCGCCACGGGGCTCCGCCCCGGACCCCATGCGGGGCTCCGCCCCAGACCCCGCGCGGGGGCTGCGCCCCCACCCACCCTTCGCCCCATCCGGCCCGCCCGTCTCGGCGGGGAGAGGAGTGGCCGCCACGGGGCTCCGCCCCGGACCCCATGCGGGGCTCCGCCCCGAACCCTCCCGCAGGACTGCGCCCCTTCACCCCGCGCGGGGCTCGCCCCGGACTCCGCGGGGTCCGCCCGGCACCCGGGCCCGCCCCGCGCCCCGCACCCGGGCCGTACCCCCGCCCCCCTCGACGTCGTGCCTCCGTCCGCTTTGCCCCGGACTGCCGTCGTCGGTGGGTGTTCCGGTGGGGAACGTGCCGGCGGGGCTTGGGGCAACCGGCCTCTTCAACGGTGGAGTCGGGGTGAGGGCGGGGTGGGGTGGCCCTTACGATGGGCCGACGTCGTTGTCCCGCCCACACCTGGATAGGTTCAGCCGAAGATGAGCTTCCACAGCACCGCTGCCCAGTTGGTCAACCTCGCCGAGGCCGAGGGCGGCAGCCACGAGAGTCTCAACCCCGCGGTCACCGGAGGCAGCGCGCTGCTCATCCTGCTGCTCCTGCTGTGGATCACCACCCGCTTCAACCGCGACCGCTGAACCCCGCCGGGCCCCGTCCCGGGGCCGTGACGGGATCTGTGGGCCGGTGCCCTCAGGCCGGGCCGGTAGGGTCTGCACGCATGGGAGAGCAGGACATGCCTACCGGTCCGGCGAGCGAGACGGCGAAGCGCCCCGCGAACGGGCCCGGTCACGGACCCTCGGCGCGGGGCAAGCGCCGCCTCGGCGTCATGGGCGGAACGTTTGATCCGATCCACCACGGGCACCTCGTGGCGGCCAGCGAGGTCGCCGCGCAGTTCCACCTGGACGAGGTGGTGTTCGTGCCGACCGGCCAGCCGTGGCAGAAGAGCCACCGCCATGTCTCCTCGGCCGAGGACCGCTATCTGATGACGGTCATCGCGACCGCCGAGAACCCGCAGTTCTCCGTGAGCCGTATCGACATCGACCGCGGCGGCCCCACCTACACCGTGGACACGCTGCGCGACCTGCGCGCCCTCAACCCCGACACCGACCTCTTCTTCATCACCGGCGCCGACGCGCTCGGCCAGATCCTGACCTGGCGCGACTCCGAGGAGCTGTTCTCCCTCGCGCACTTCATCGGCGTCACCCGGCCCGGCCACCACCTGAGCGACCAGGGCCTGCCCGAGGGCGGTGTCTCGCTGGTGGAGGTTCCCGCCCTCGCCATCTCCTCGACGGACTGCCGTGCGAGAGTCGCCAAGGGGGACCCCATCTGGTACATGGTGCCGGACGGAGTCGTGCGCTACATCGACAAGCGCGAGCTGTACCGCGGCGAGTGAGCCGAGAGGGGCACCGGTGAACGACCGATACGACGCTGGGTACGGGGACGACCAGTACGAGCTCGTCGGGTACGACGAGTACGGGCGGCCTGTGTACCGGCAGGCGCCGGCGCAGCAGACTCCGCAGCAGAGCTATGACGCCTACGGGCAGCAGGACGGCGGCTACAGCCAGCAGCAGGACGGCGGGTACGGGCAGCGGGACGGCGGCTACAGCCAGCAGCAGGACGGCGGGTACGGACAGCAGGGGTACGGTCGCGGTCCGTACGGGCAGGAGGGGGCCCCGGGGTCCGCTCCGTCGTCGTACGGCGGTTACGACACCGGCCGGCAGCCGCCCGCCGCCCCCGCGTACGACCCGTACGGCACCGGTTCCTACGCCGCCTCCCAGGGCCCGTACGAGTCCTATGAGTCCTACGACCCCTACGGCTCGGGGGGCGCCGGTGACGGCGGTGGTCCGTCGGGGTCGTACGACGGCCACGGGCGGGCCGCGGCCGGCGGGCAGCGGCCGCGGGTCGCGGAGCAGACCGCCTACATCCCGCAGCAGACCGGACCCGCGGAGGCCGGCCGGGCGGAGTCCGCCCGCGCCGAGCAGCCCGCGCAGGGGACCGAGCCGGAGGAACGCGACTACCACACCGGGCAGTTCGCCTTCGTCGAGGAGCCGACCGACGACTCCGAGGACGTCATCGACTGGCTGAAGTTCACCGAGAACCGCACCGAGCGCCGCGAGGAGGCCAAGCGCCGCGCCCGCAGCCGGATCGTGGCCCTCGTCGTCGTGCTGGCGCTGGTCGCGGCCGGCGGCGTCGGCTACCTGTGGTACGCCGGGAAGCTGCCCGGACTGTCGTCGTCCGGCTCGAAGACGGACACCGCGACCCCCGTGGGAGCCCAGAAGCGCGACGTGATCGTCGTCCACCTGCACAACACCGCCAAGGGCGGCACCTCCACCGCGCTGCTGGTCGACAACACCACCACCAAGCAGGGCACCACCGTCCTGCTGCCCAACTCCCTCGCGCTGACCGCCGACGACGGCTCCACGACCACGCTGGCCAAGTCCGTCGGCGACGACGGCTCCTCCGGCACCCGCGACCAGCTCGACACCGTCCTCGGCACCAGCATCCAGGGCACCTGGCGCCTGGACACCCCCTACCTGCAGAACCTGGTCGACCTGGTCGGCAACATCGACGTCGACACCGACGCCGACGTGCCCGACCCGGACGCGAAGGACGGGAAGGACGGGAAGGACGCGAAGGGCGCGAAGAAGCAGGGCGCCCCGCTCCTCGTCCACCGGGGCGACGACCAGACCCTCAGCGGGAAGATGGCCGTCGCCTACGCCACCTACCGCGCCCCGGGCGAAGGGCAGAACGCCCAGCTCCAGCGGTTCGGCCAGGTGATGCAGGCCGTGCTGCGCAAGATCTCCAGCGACCCCCAGGCCGCCACCGTCACCGTGCAGACGCTCGCGCAGATCCTCGACCCCTCGCTCACCGACAAGGACCTCGGCGCCTTCCTGGCCAAGCTCGCCGACCTGGCCAAGGGCGGGGACTACCGGACGGCCCTGCTGCCCGTGCAGCCCGACGGCACGCTGTCCACCCGGACCAGCGCGAGCGTGGTCAAGGACATCCTGGGCGGCACCGCGAAGAGCCCCGACCAGGGAGCGGCCGTACGCGTCTCGGTGCAGAACGCCTCCGGCACCAAGGACAACACCGAGAAGGCCCGCGTCGTGCTCCTCAACGGCGGCTTCACCTTCCTGGAGGGCGGCACGGCGCCCACCCCGCGGGCGACGTCCGAGGTCGTCTACGCCGACGCCGCCGGCAAGCGGAACGCCACCGAGGTCGCCAAGACCCTCGGCCTGCCCGCGGGCTCCGTGAGGAAGGGCACGCCCACCTCCAACGCCGATGTCTCGGTCGTCCTCGGCCAGGACTACAGGCCCGCGTCGGCGCGGTGATCCCGTAATCGCGTGGGGGGCCGTCGGCGGTCCGTGAGACCCTTGGTGTCAAGTGACCGCCGACGGAAAGCCATGCAGTGACCGCGACCGACCGTTCCCTCGAGCTCGTCAGGACCGCCGCCCAGGCCGCGGCCGACAAGCTCGCGCACGACATCATCGCCTACGACGTGAGCGACGTGCTGTCGATCACGGACGCCTTCCTCCTGGCGTCCGCGCCCAACGACCGCCAGGTCAAGTCGATCGTCGACGAGATCGAGGAGCGCCTCCTCAAGGAGCTCGGCGCCAAGCCGGTGCGCCGTGAGGGCGACCGCGAGGCCCGCTGGGTGCTGCTCGACTACGTCGACATCGTCGTGCACGTCCAGCACAGCGAGGAGCGGGTCTTCTACGCCCTGGAGCGGCTGTGGAAGGACTGTCCCGAGCTGGAGCTGCCCCCGGACGCCAAGGCCACCCGGGGGCGGGCCGAGGAGCACGCCAGGCTGCAGGCCGCCGAGGGGCCGGTGGAGCCGGACGGTGAGTGGCGATGAGCGCCACCGTCCACGGCGGCGGCGCCAGGACGCCGGGCCGGGGCCGCCGCATCATCCTGTGGCGGCACGGACAGACCTCGTGGAACGTGGAGCGCCGCTTCCAGGGGTCCACGGACGTCGAGCTCACCGAGACGGGCGTGGGCCAGGCCCGCCGCGCGGCCCGGCTGCTGGCCTCCCTGGGCCCCGACGCCATCATCTCCTCGGACCTGCGCCGGGCCGCGCGCACGGCCGCCGAGCTGGCCGCCCTCACCGGCCTCGAGGTCGTCCAGGACGAGGGCCTGCGCGAGACCTACGCGGGCGTCTGGCAGGGCCTGACGCACGAGGAGATCATCGCCCGTCACGGCGAGGAGTACGCCGCCTGGAAGCGCGGTGAGCCGGTGCGCCGCGGCGGCGGCGAGCTGGAGACGGAGGTCGCCGACCGGGCCGCCCCCGTGGTGCTGCGGCACGCCGACAAGCTGCCCGAGGACGGCACGCTGGTCGTGGTCAGCCACGGCGGGACCATCCGCACCACCATCGGCCGGCTGCTGGGCCTCCAGGCGCGCGACTGGGAGAGCCTGGGCGGCCTGTCCAACTGCTGCTGGTCCGTCCTCGGCGAGGGCGCGCGCGGCTGGCGGCTGCTGGAGCACAACGCCGGCACCCTGCCCGAGCCGGTCCTGGGCGACGACGACTGAGCCGCGACGACCGAGCCGCGACGACCGAGTCCCGGCGGCGCACCGGCCCCGGATTCCGGCGCACGGACCCCGGATTTCACTTTCCGGCAGGTCGCAGGCTAAAGTTCTTCTTGTTCGCCCCGCCGGGCGGAGCGAACACCACGCGGCCGGGCCGTGTGGGACGAGGGGCTATAGCTCAGTTGGTAGAGCGCCTGCATGGCATGCAGGAGGTCAGGAGTTCAATTCTCCTTAGCTCCACGGACCGGCACTCGACGAAGTCGCCGAAGATCGGTCGGAGGATCCCGTTCCCACCAGGGGGCGGGATCTTCTGCGTTGCGGGCGGCGTCCTGTGCGTTCGCCGCCCCGCGTCCGTCCGGGGGCCGGGTGCGCCGCCCGGGTCGTTCCGGCCGACTGCCGACTGCCGACTGCCGACTGCCGACTGCCGTCGGTCGCCCGCCGACGGTCGACCGGCGATTGCGGCGGACCCGCTTGAGTCACTTGGGCCCCGCAGGCGTATACCTCTGCGAGGACGCCCTCGGCGTGCGGGTACGCGGCGGCCGGCCCGGCCGGCGGGGTGCCGTGGCCGGACTGGTACCGAGGCGTCGCTGACCGTATTGGCCCGGCCGTGGCAGAATCAAACGGCCGGAAGGGGGCGCGGCCCGACGGGAGGGAGTAGCGATGCCTGCGAGCATCCTCGAGGAGGTCGGCCACCTCCTCGATGCGGCGTTGATACGGGACACGGTCACCCGCCTCGTCTGCCCTTCCTGCGGTTCCCTCCACGTGGCCCAAGTCCTCGGCGACAACGGCGGGATCTCCTACGTGTGCACGGCCTGCGGCCACAGCTGGAGCTGATCGATGGGTGCACACAGGCGGAAGTGCGACTGGTGCGGCAGCGGTACGCCGATCGTCCGCGACATGGAACCGATCAACCCCGACTACCAGTACTGGTGCGAGGAGTGCGCCCGGGCGCTGATCATAAAGGGCGACCCCATCGAGACGTACCGCGAGCTGGAGGGCGAGCCGATCTACGGCCGGCTCCTGGAGGAGCACTGCACGCTCAAGCGGTTCTACTCGTTCGTCACCGCATAATTCCGGCATACAGTGCGAATCGGGCGCATGAAAAACCGATTTGGTGCTGCGCCGCCGGGGCCTGTAATGTTGGCGTCGCCGCCGGGGAAACCGGGCGGACACCGACGACATGCGGCTCGGCCGCGTGACGCACGGGGCTATAGCTCAGTTGGTAGAGCGCCTGCATGGCATGCAGGAGGTCAGGAGTTCAATTCTCCTTAGCTCCACAGAACAGAAGTCGAAGGGCGGTCATCCGGACGGATGACCGCCCTTCGGCGTATTCCGACCGCCCGGCCGGGCGTTACCGGCCGGGCGTTCCCGGCCGGGCGTTCTTCGCGGCCGGTTCCTCGATTCCGATTCCGTGAAAAGGCGCGCGGAGGACAGCAGGGAAAGCAGGGAAAGCAGGGAAAGCAGGGGGAAGCAGGGGGAAGCAGGGGGAAGCAGGGGAAAGCCGCCGAATGCGGGGGCGGGGCGGGAGCGGGAGAGAGCCGGGCGGAAACGGGGCGGCGGGCCACCCGGAACGGGCGGCCCGCCGTGCCTGCGGCTCAGCCGTGAGTGCGGCTCAGCGGCCCAGGGCGCGGCGTCCGCGGCCCTGGGAGAGCACCGGCAGGTTGCGCTGGGCGCCGCGGTCCCGGGCGGCCCCCTCCTCGATGCGCAGGGCCAGCGCCGGGCAGCGGCGCACGGCGCGCAGCGCCTTGGCCTCGGCGTACCGCGGCACCTGGGCCTGGGCGACGGTCGGGAAGCCGTCCGCGCCCAGTTCGAAGACCTCCGGCAGGATGTCCGCGCACAGGCCGTGCCCCCGGCACAGCGTCCAGTCGACGAAGATCTTCTGCCGGCTCGCGCCGGTCTCCTCCTGCGCCTCGCCGCCGCCCGGGATGCCCGTCGGGGCCCTGCCCCCCTCGAAGAGCGGCAGCACGCCCTCCACGGGCCGTCCGCAGCCGTTGCCGAGGACGTGGGCGGCCAGGTCGTCGGTGAACGCCTTGATGGTCGACTCGAGGAACATCGCCGAGCCGTCGGGGTGCGAGCAGGCGCCGCGCCGCTTGACGTTCTTGGCGACCTGCTTCAGCGCCTCCAGCGCGGCCGGCCCGCCGCCGTTGAGGATGTCCTCCATGCCGCGCGCCGCGGCCGGCAGCCCGAGGTAGCAGGGGCCGCACTGCCCGGCGCTCTCCTCCGCCAGCCACTTGGCCACCTGGAGCGACTCGCCCAGCGGGCAGGTCTCCTGGCTGATCGGCAGGATGGCGCCCGCGCCGAGCGAACCGCCCACCGCGTCCAGCGAGTTGCGGGAGACGATCGCCTCGTTGACGGTCGCCGCGTCGATCCACTTGCCGTGGTAGCCGCCGGTCAGCACGCCCTGCGGCACCGGCGGTGCGCCGGCCAGCTGCAGGACGTAGCGCAGCGGCACGCCCGTGGGGACCTCGATCACCATCGGGCGGGCGACGGCGCCGGAGACCGTCAGCATGACGGTGCCCGGCTCGTCGTACAGGCCGGTGTTGCCGTAGCGCTCGGGGCCGATCCGGGCGGCGATCGCGAGCTGGGCGAACGTCTCGGCGTTGGACAGCAGCGTGGGCGCGCCGCCCACGCCGTTCTGCGAGGCGCTGACCTTGCGGCCCGGCGGGATGGCCGGGCCGCCGTCGATGGAGCGGATCAGCGAGGCCGCGGCGCCGGTGACCATGCGCACCGGATTGCGCTGCACACTGGCGCGCAGCGCCGAGCGCCGGCTGTTGCTCAGGCCGCGCTCGGCGAGCGCGGCCTCCATCGAGCGCTGGGTGGACTCCCGGGTGACCCCCACCACGAGCGTGCGGGCACCGAGGGCCTCCGCGCACAGCAGCGCGCCGTCCAGGATGAGGTGCGGGGCACGGTTGATGAGCACCGTGTCCTTGCGGCAGGCCGGTTCGTCCTCGCTTCCGTTGACCACGACCACCGGCCGGACGCCGCGCTTGATCGCCGCCTCGGCGACCGAGCGCAGCTTCTTGTGGAAGGGGAAGCCCGCGCCGCCGCGGCCCTTCAGGTTGATGGCCTCGGAGAGCTGCGCGAGCTGCTCCCCGCCCATCGGTTCAAGCGGCCCGTGCACCTTCAGATGCATGGGCAGATCGAGTCGTTCGACAAGGTCGAAGCCAGACGTGAGCTGGGGAAGCCCGACCACGCGGACTTCCGGGACGTCGGGCAGGGCCTCGTTCACCTATAGCCTCCGGAAGGCATGTTCCAAGGTTCGCCCGAACCCGGGGCGTCGTAGGGCGCACCGGGGTTTGTTTCATTGGCGGGACCGCTCGTGTTGTACGTGTCGTTGGAGTTGTACGTGCCGTAGAGCGTGTTCGTCTCACCGGTGTCGTACACATCACGTCCGCCGTACCCGCCCGTGCCGGAATTGTTGTAGGCCGGGATGTTGTATCCCGTGTCGTTCAGCGGGTCGTAGGCCGACGGCGGCGCCTCGCCGACCGGCGGCGGGGAGGGGATCGGCCAGCTGCCCGAGGTGCTGGCGGAGCCCTCCACCCGGGGCATCGCCGCGGTGGCCTGGGCGTCGAAGGGCACGTCCATGCGCGCGGTCTGGTCGGCGGCGAAGGGCTGCCGGCCGTTCTGCGGGGTGGACACGGTCCGGTAGGCGGCGGCGAAGCCGGCGGGCTCGGCGCCCGCGGCCGCGGCGGTGTCGTACAGGGGGGAGGAGGGGCGCGGGACGCGGGGCAGGGAGCCCGTCGTGGCCGCGGCGGCCGGCCGGTCGGCGCGGGCGCCCTCGTAGCCGGGCAGCGCGGACTCGGTCCTCGCCCGGCTCGCGTCCAGGTCCTCCAGCTCGGGCCGCTCCCCGGAGCCGAAGACGGAGACCAGCCGGTCGGCGATCTTCCGCTTGACCGGGCGCGGAGCCGCGCGCAGGGCCAGGGCGGCCATGACCCCGAGCACGCACAGCTCGTAGGAGACCATGAAGAAGGTCTTCGCCGGGCGCCCGGCGAACAGGCCGTGGATCAGCGCGGCGCACCAGGCGGGGTAGGCGAGCATGTGCATCGCGCGCCAGCGCGCGGCGACCGGCGCGGGGGAGGCGAACTGGTTGCGCAGCGCCCCCGTGACGCCCACGAAGATCATCAGCAGGCCCGCCAGGGACCCGAGGCCGATGAGGCCGGCGCTGCCCGTGACGCCGAGCCCGAAGGGGATCACGGCAGCGAGGAAGACGGTGTGCGCCAGGGCCAGCTTGATGGTGATGTGCACCAGCAGGAAGGCGATGGAGGCCACGGCGGTCACCCGGTGGATGCCCTGGGCCACGATGCGCTGCCGGATGTTGAGGAAGATCCGGTCCTGGGCGACCAGACCCCAGATCACCGAGCAGGTCAGGCAGACCAGCGACAGAACGCCGGCTCCGAAGTTGAGGAACTCCTGGAGCCAGTTGCCGCCGAACAGCACGACCACGGGTATCAGGAGCAGGACGACAGCGGACGCGATCCCGTAGGCCGAGCGGCCGGGTTTGGGAAGCGAGCTGTTACTGCGACGAGGGTTCATGGGGGCGACTCCGAGCGGTTCGGGAAAGCGGTCCCGACGACGAACTCTAAGTGGAGTCGAACCAGGCAGTAGCCCGTTTGAGTTATTGCGTTGTTATCAAAGCGAGTCTCGGGGTTCACGATGTCCGCAAAGGGTCCGTTACGCCGGGTAACATTTGAACTTCGGTCAAGTTTTCGGAACCTCCACAACCGGATCCGGGCGCGCCAGGCCGCTCCGGCGGCCGCCGGGGATGTCCGTCGCGGCGCGTGCGGCGGCTGCGGTACCCTGACGCCATGCGTGCCGTACGCCTTCTGCTTAGCGAGCCGCGCTGATCAGTCCCGACCTCCGGACGACTCGGACGGTCGGCATCGGCGCGGCGTCCCCTCCTGTGCGAGGGGATTTTTCATTTCCGGAAGTCGCAGCGTCGGCGAAGACGATCGATGGAGCTTTGAGGATCATGAGCGAGACGAACCCCGCTGCCGCCGCCACCCCGGCGGAGGCAGCGCCGCACCGCTACACGGCCGCCATGGCGGCCGAGATCGAGGCACGCTGGCAGGACTTCTGGGACGCCGAGGGCACCTACGCCGCGCCCAACCCCACCGGGGACCTGGCCGGCGACCCGGAGCTGGCGGCCCGGCCCAAGAAGTTCATCATGGACATGTTCCCGTACCCGTCCGGTGCGGGCCTGCACGTCGGCCACCCGCTGGGCTACATCGCCACCGACGTCTACGCCCGGTTCCAGCGCATGACCGGCCACAACGTGCTGCACACCCTGGGCTTCGACGCCTTCGGCCTGCCCGCCGAGCAGTACGCCGTGCAGACCGGCACGCACCCGCGCGTGTCCACCGAGGCCAACATCGAGAACATGAAGTCCCAGCTGCGCCGGCTGGGCCTGGGCCACGACAAGCGCCGGTCGTTCGCCACGATCGACCCGGACTACTACAAGTGGACCCAGTGGATCTTCCTGCAGATCTTCAACTCCTGGTACGACGAGGAGGCCGGGAAGGCCCGGCCGATCTCCGAGCTGGTCGCCCAGTTCGAGTCCGGCGAGCGCGCCGTGCCCGGGCACACGCGCGGGTGGCACGAGCTGAGCGCCGCCGAGCGCGCCGACGTCCTGGGCGAGTTCCGCCTGGCCTACGCCTCCGACGCGCCCGTCAACTGGTGCCCCGGACTGGGCACCGTGCTGGCCAACGAGGAGGTCACCGCCGACGGCCGCTCCGAGCGCGGCAACTTCCCCGTCTTCAAGGCCAAGCTGCGCCAGTGGAACATGCGCATCACGGCCTACGCCGACCGGCTGCTGGAGGACCTGGAGGAGCTGGACTGGCCCGAGGCCATCAAGCTGCAGCAGCGCAACTGGATCGGCCGCTCCGAGGGCGCCCGCGTCGACTTCCCGATCGACGGCGAGCGGATCACCGTGTTCACCACGCGCCCGGACACCCTGTTCGGCGCGACGTACATGGTGCTGGCGCCCGAGCACCCGCTGGTGGAGAAGTTCACCCCCGAGGCCTGGCCCGAGGGCACCCACGAGGTGTGGACCGGCGGCCACGCGACCCCGGCGGAGGCCGTCGCCGCCTACCGCGCGCAGGCCGCGTCCAAGTCGGACGTCGAGCGCCAGGCCGAGGCCAAGGACAAGACCGGTGTCTTCATCGGCGCCTACGCCACCAACCCGGTCAACGGCGAGCGGATCCCCGTGTTCATCGCCGACTACGTCCTGATGGGCTACGGCACCGGCGCGATCATGGCCGTCCCGGCGCACGACACGCGCGACTTCGAGTTCGCGCGCGCCTTCGAGCTGCCGATCGCCTGCGTGGTCGAGCCGACCGACGGCCGGGGCACCGACACCTCGACGTGGGACGAGGCCTTCGTGTCGTACGACGCGAAGATCGTCAACTCCAGCGGCGAGGGCGTCAGCCTGGACGGCCTGGGCGTCGTCGAGGCCAAGGCGCGCGTCACCGAGTGGCTGGAGCGCAAGGGCATCGGCGAGGGCACCGTCAACTTCCGCCTGCGTGACTGGCTGTTCAGCCGACAGCGCTACTGGGGCGAGCCCTTCCCGATCGTCTACGACGAGGAGGGCGTCGCCCACGCGCTGCCCGAGTCGATGCTGCCGCTGGAGCTGCCCGAGGTCGAGGACTACAGCCCGCGCACCTTCGACCCGGACGACGCCGACACCCAGCCCGAGACCCCGCTGTCGCGCAACGAGGAGTGGGTCAACGTCACCCTGGACCTGGGCGACGGGCCGAAGAAGTACCGGCGCGAGACCAACACCATGCCCAACTGGGCCGGTTCCTGCTGGTACGAGTTCCGCTACCTGGACCCGCACAACACCGAGCGGCTGGTCGACCCGGAGATCGAGCGCTACTGGATGGGCCCGCGCGAGGGCATGCCGCACGGCGGCGTCGACCTGTACGTCGGCGGCGCCGAGCACGCCGTGCTGCACCTGCTGTACGCCCGCTTCTGGTCCAAGGTCCTGTACGACCTGGGGCACGTCTCCTCCGCGGAGCCGTTCCACAAGCTGTTCAACCAGGGCATGATCCAGGCCTACGTCTACCGGGACAGCCGCGGCATCGCGGTGCCGGCCGCCGAGGTGGAGGAGCGCGACGGCGCCTACTGGTACCAGGGCGAGAAGGTCACCCGGCTGCTGGGCAAGATGGGCAAGTCCCTGAAGAACGCGGTCACACCGGACGAGATCTGCGCCGAGTACGGCGCCGACACGCTGCGCCTGTACGAGATGGCGATGGGCCCGCTGGACGTGTCCCGGCCGTGGGACACCCGCGCGGTGGTCGGCCAGTACCGGCTGCTGCAGCGGCTGTGGCGCAACATCGTCGACGAGACCACCGGCGAGGTCACCGTCTCGGACGCCGAGCCCGACGAGGAGACGCTGCGCGCCCTGCACAAGGCGATCGACGGCGTGCGCCAGGACCTGGAGGGCCTGCGCTTCAACACCGCCATCGCCAAGGTCACCGAGCTGAACAACCACCTGACCAAGGCGGGCGGCCCGGTGCCCCGCTCGGTCGCCGAGCCGCTGGTGCTGATGATCGCGCCGCTGGCCCCGCACGTCGCCGAGGAACTGTGGCACCGGCTGGGCCGCACCGGCTCGGTCGTCCACCAGGACTTCCCGGTCGCCGACCCGGCGTACGTCGTGGACGAGACCGTGACCTGCGTGGTGCAGGTCAAGGGCAAGGTCAAGGCCCGCCTGGAGGTCCCGCCGTCCATCTCCGAGGAGGAGCTGGAGAAGGCCGCGCTGGCCGACGAGAAGGTCGTCGCGGCGCTGGGCGGCGCGGGGATCCGGAAGGTGATCGTGCGGGCGCCGAAGCTGGTGAACATCGTGCCGGCGTGAGGGTGTGACGGTTCGACGACCGGGGCCGGACACTTTTTCGGCTGGTCCGGGTGGTGCGGCCGTCTCCGGGTGGTCCCCTACGGGCAGGTTCGGGGTTTTTCTGGAACCCCGGCCTGCCCGCCGTCGTTTACCGTGGGGAAGCGGAGCGGCCCGTGCCGCCGGGACCGGAGGAGGAGCGCCGTGGAAGCAGTTCTCGCAGTGTTCGTGGTGCTCTTCGTGCTCTGCCTGGTGCTCGGTGTGTACGCGACCGTGAAGGCGGTGGGCGCCGCCAAGCGCGGCGTGGACCGCACCATCGAGCAGGCCCGCCGCACGGTGGAGGACCACACACTGCGGGCCCGGTCCCTCGTCCAGACCGGTCCCGCGGGCGAGCTCGCCCAGCTGCGGCTGTCGCTGCGCACCTCCATGCGCGCCACCCAGGACGCCCTGTACGCGGGGGCGCGCGAGGACGAGTCCCTGAAGGAGTCCGTGGCCCTGTTCGAGCGCCTCAGCGCGCAC
Organism: Streptomyces sp. NPDC004065; assembly: GCF_044903565.1. Classification (NCBI taxonomy): domain Bacteria; kingdom Bacillati; phylum Actinomycetota; class Actinomycetes; order Kitasatosporales; family Streptomycetaceae; genus Streptomyces; species Streptomyces sp. NPDC004065. Next base: position 23,477 of record NZ_JBJDQT010000039.1, read on the forward strand.
GGGCGGGAACTGGACGGCGAGCTCAGGCGCCTGGAGGCCGAGCCGGACCGGGCCACGCTCGCCGAGCGGCTTCCGGGGCTGCGCGAACGCACCCGGCGCATCACGGGGTCGGCCGACGCGCTGCGCTGGGCGGCCCGCGACCGCGCCCGCCGCTTCGCCGACGACGACCTGGACTCGCTGAGCGCCCAGATCGACCTGGAGGCCGGCGCCCTGCGCCACTGGACCGGCGTCGAGACCCCGGGCGCTACCCGGGCCGCCGCACCGCCGTGGCCCGAGGCCCCGGCCGGTGACCAGGCCGGGGCCGACGACCGGCGGTCCTGGCCCGAGGGCTCCCGTGCGGGCGCCGCCCCGGAGCAGCCCCGGCCCGCCATCACCCCGCCCGGACCCCGTTCCGCGTACCCCTGGCAGAAGAAGGCCCGCCCCGAGAGCACGACTTGATCCGGCCACCGGACCACCCGGTGGGCGGGGCTGGGCTGCCGCCGGGGCACTACGGCAGGTAACCTCCAGCTCATGTCCCGCCATGTCGCGATCGTCACCGATTCAACGGCCTACCTGCCGCCACGGACGATGGAGCGGCACGGCATCACCGCGGTACCCCTGACCGTGGTCCTCGGCGACCGGGCGCTCGAGGAGGGCACCGAGATCTCGACCCGCTCGCTGGCCCAGGCACTGCAGAAGCGCCGGCCCGTCACCACCTCGCGCCCCAGCCCCGAGCTCTTCGCCGAGACCTACCGCAGGGTCGCGGAGTCCGGAGCGAGCGGCATCGTCTCCCTGCACCTGTCCGCCGAGCTGTCGGGGACCTACGACGCGGCGGTCCTCGCCGCCCGCCGGGCGCCGGTGCCGGTGCGCGTGGTGGACACCGGGATGATCGCGATGGCGCTCGGCTTCTGCGCCCTGTCGGCGGCCCGCACGGCCGAGGCGGGCGGCACGGTGGACGAGGCGGTCATGGCCGCGGAGAAGCGCGCCGGGGGCACCTCCGCCTACTTCTACGTCGACACCCTCGACTATCTGCGCCGCGGCGGCCGTATCGGCGCGGCGCAGGCCCTGCTCGGTTCCGCGCTCGCCGTGAAGCCGCTGCTCCAGCTGCACGGCGGACGCATCGAGCCGCTGGAGAAGGTGCGGACGGCTTCGAAGGCGATCGCCCGGCTGGAGGAGATCGCGGCCGAGCGCGCGGCCGGCGGCGAGGTCGACATCGCCGTCCACCACCTCGCCGCCCCCGACCGCGCGACGGCCCTCGCGGACCGGCTGCGCACACGGGTGCCCGGGCTGGCGGACCTGCACGTCAGCGAGGTCGGCGCGGTCATCGGAGCGCATACCGGGCCCGGGCTGCTGGGCGTCGTGGTGTCGCCCCGTTAGCGGGGTGGGCGATGCGACGTGCCGATGGCTGATGTCTGTGACCGGTCGGCCGGTTTGCCGGTCGGCTGGTCGGCCGGTCGGCCGGTTCGCTGTCGGCGGGTCGGTCGGTCGGCCTGCCGGTCGGCGGTTGGCCGGTTGGCCGGACGATCAACAGGCCGGACGATCGGTTAGCTCGTACGGGTGACGGAGTTTTCCACAACCGGGCGGTAGTCCACCGGAATCGAGCAAGATCATCGCGAAGTGCGGAGGGTGCCCGATGCTGCCGGCATGGCACTTCGTTCACGCTCACGCACACCCACCGCGACCAGCGGCCCGGGCCGCGCCCCGGCCTCGGACGGCCGCACCCGCCACCGCCGCCCGGCCGTCGGGCGCGGCCCCCGCCACCGCCGTGAGCCGGCCGAGGACCTGCGCCGGCGCGCGGCCGCGCTCTTCTCCGAACACCCCGGCGGGCCGGCGGAGCCGGAGACGGCGGCACGGAGGCCGCCGCGGGAATCGGGGAGCGGCCCGCCGGTCCCGGCGGCGGACGCCCCGCCCGATGCCCGCCCCGAGCGGCCACGGCCGGGGCCTGTGCCCCCGTCCCGGCTACGACCCGCACGGCGCACGCCGTCCTGGGCGCGCCGGGGTACGCCTCCGGACGTGCAGCCGGGCGGGCGTGCGGGCACGGACGTGGATCCGGGTGCGGGCACGGCCGTGGGTGGAGGTGTGGGTGCGGGCACGAACGTGGGTGCAGGTCCGCGTCCGGACGCGCCTGCCGACACACGCGTGGACGTGGGTCCGGGTGCACATCCGGACACGCATCGGCACGTGTACGCGGACCCGCACCGTGCGGTGCGGCGGAAGGTCCTGCGAACGGCCGCCGCGCCGCCCGGAGCCGGGATGCGCGAAGTGGGAGCCGCCGTGGACGCCGACGGCCGACGTCCGGCCGGGGCTGCCGCCCCCGCGGTCCCGGGCGTGGCTCCCGAAGCCGGGACCCGGGCCACGGCCGCCACCCGCGTCGTGGCCGCCGCCCGGTCCGCGACGCCCGACGCCGGAACCCCCGCGGCGGGCGTCGGCCTGCCCACGGCCGTTGTCCGGGGGACGGCCGCCGCCCGGAAGCCGGATGCCCGCCGAGGTTCCCGGGAAGCGCCCTCCGGCCGGGTGGCGGACGCCGCCGCCCGGCAGCCCAATGCCGACGGTGGACCGGATGCCGACGGTGGACCGGATACCGGCCGGGAGACGGATCCCGGCCGGGGGCCGGAGGCCGTCCTTGGCGGGGACGTGCCGCGCGGAGCCGGGCCGGCCTCGGGCCCCGGGCCCCTGGAGGCCTGGCGGGCCCGGGCGGGACTCGCGGTGCGGGAGCGGCTGCCGCTGTGGCTGCAGACGCGGTGCGGCCTCGAGCGCAGGAGCGTGCTCGCCCTCACGGCCGTGCTGGTCCTGGCCGTCGCCCTGGCCGTGCAGCACTTCTGGACCGGCCGCACCCAGCCCGTGCCGGCCCCGGACGTCGTACGGGCCGCGGCGCCGCAGCCGGGAGGGCCCGGTGGCCGGGGCACCGCACCCGGCGCTCCGGCCACCGGCCCGCAGATCGTGGTGGACGTCAGCGGCAAGGTCCGCCGCCCCGGGATCCACCGCCTGGCGGCGGGTGCGCGGGTCGCCGACGCGTTGCGCGCGGCGGGCGGGGTGCGGCCCGGCACGCGCACCGACGGGCTCAACCGGGCCCGCTTCCTCGTCGACGGCGAGCAGATCGTCGTCGGCGGCCCGCCCGCGGCCGCGGGCGGCGCCGGTACGACGGGCGCCGGTACGACGGGCGCCGGTACGACGGGCGCCGGTACGGCGGGTGGCGGCGTGCCCGGCCCCACCGCTCCCGTCTCCCTGAACACGGCGACCGCGGAGCAGCTGGAAACGCTGCCGGGTGTCGGCCCGGTGCTGGCCCGGCACATCGTGGACTACCGCACCCGGCACGGCGGCTTCCGTTCGGTGGACGAACTCCGTCAGGTCAACGGCATCGGCAACCGCCGTTTCGCCGACCTGCGCGATCTGGTCGCACCATGACCCGCCGGCCCACGCTCCCCCGCCCCACGGTCCCCGCGCCCCGCGCGCGCCCGCCGGTGCACGCGGCTTCCGGCAGCCGGCTCGGCGCCGCCCATCCCCGGCAGGAGGGACCCGCGGACCTGCGGCTGGTCCCGCCCGCCCTGGCGGCCTGGGCGACGGCGGCCCTGGCACTGGACGCACCGCCGGCGGGGCTGACCGCCGTGGTGGTGTGCGCGGCCGTGGCCGGCGTGCTCCTGCTCGCCCGCCGTCGGCGACGCGCAGGGGACGCGGGGCGAAGGGCCCGGTTCGGCCGGGTGTCGCTGGCCGCCGTGCTGCTGAGCGCCGCCGCTGCCGGAGCCAGTGCCGGGCTGCACGCGGCGGACGTACGGCGCGGGCCGGTGCCCGGCCTGGCCCGGCAGTCCGCCACGGTGACCGCCGAGGTGGAGCTGACCTCCGACCCGCGTCTCGTCCACCCACGGGCGGGAGGCGACCGGACGCCACCCGCCGCGGTGCTGATCGGGGCCGAGGTGCGGCGCGTCGCGCGGGAGGGCGCGGCGGGGGCCACCGCGACCCGTACGCCGGTACTGATCCTCGTCAGCACCGGTGCCAGGGCCGGCCCCGGTACCAGGGGCAGCGGGGCCCGGTCCGGCGGCCTCCCGCCCCGGTTTCCGCCGCCCCACCCGCCACCGCCACCGTCACCTTCACCGCACTCGCCCTCGTCCTCGCCCTGGCTCGGACTGCTGCCCTCCACGCGCCTGAAGGTGACGGCCCGGCTGGTGCCGCCCACCACGGGCGGTGACCGGGTGGCGGCGGTGCTGCGGGTCCCGGACCGGGCGGCCCCCGAGATCGTCGAAGGGCCCTCCGCGCCGCAGCGGCTGGCGGGCCGGCTGCGCTCCGGACTGCGCGCGGCGACCGACGGACTCCCGGCCGACGCGCGGGCGCTGCTGCCGGGCCTGGTCGTCGGCGACACCTCGCGCATCCCGCCCGACCTGGACGAGGCGTTCAAGGAGACCGACCTCGCGCATCTGCTGGCCGTCTCCGGGAGCAACCTCACCGTCCTGCTCGCCCTGCTCATCGGCCCGCCGGGACTGGCATCGCGGGCCGAGCGCCGGGGGCTGGCGGCGGGGCTCGGTCTCCCGTTGCGGACGACCGCGCTGCTCGGGGGAGCACTGACCCTGGGATTCGTCGTCGTCTGCCGGCCGGACCCGAGCGTGCTGCGTGCCGCCGCCTGCGGAGCCGTCGTCCTGCTCGCCCTGGCGACCGGGCGCCGCAGATCGCTGATCCCGGCCCTGGCGACGGCCGTACTGCTCCTGGTGCTCAACGACCCCTGGCTCGCCCGTAGTTACGGCTTTCTGCTGTCGGTGCTGGCCACCGGCGCCCTGCTCACCCTCGCGCCCCGCTGGAGCACCGCGCTGCGCCGGCGCCGGGTGCCGGGCCGGCCGGCCGAGGCGCTGGCCGCGGCGGCTGCCGCGCAGGCGGTGTGCGCCCCGGTGATCGCCGTGCTGTCGGCCCGGGTGAGCCTGGTGGCCGTGCCGTGCAACCTCCTCGCGGAGGCCGCGGTGGCCCCGGCCACTGTGCTCGGCTTCACCGCCCTGGCGACCGCCCCGGCCGCGATGCCGGTGGCGAAGGCCCTGGCGTGGTGCGCGGGCTGGCCCACCCGGTGGATCGCGGACGTGGCCAGGGCGGGGGCGGCGTTGCCCGGTGGGGGAGTGGACTGGCCGGGGAGCTGGACCGGGGCGCTGCTGCTGGCCCTCGCCACGGTCGCGGTCGTGGCGGTGGGCCGGAGGCTGCCGCGGCATCCCTGGCTGTGCGGTGTCTGTGCGCTGCTGTTCCTGCTGGTCGTGGTCCAGCCCCCACCGCTGACCAGGGTGATCACGGGCTGGCCGCCCCCGGGCTGGCGGTACGCGATGTGCGACGTGGGCCAGGGTGACGCCACGGCGCTGGCCGCGGGGCCGGCCAGCGCGGTCGTCGTGGACGCCGGACCCGACCCGGTACGGGTGGACCGCTGCCTGCGCCGGCTCGGCGTCACGAGGATCCCCCTGCTCCTGCTCACCCACTTCCACGCCGACCACGTGGGCGGGCTGCCGGGTGTGCTGCGCGGACGCGCGGTCGCCGCCATCGCGGCCACCGGGTACGAGGAACCACCCGAACAGGCATGGTTCGTACGGAAGGAGGCCGCCGCGCGGGGCGTCCCGCTGACCCGTGCCGTCGCCGGAGAGGAGGCCCGCGCGGGCGGCGACCTGACCTGGCGGGTCCTGTGGCCGCCGCCGGACCCCGCACCCGCGCCGGACGACCCCAACGACGCCAGCGTGACGCTGCTGGTCGACTCCGGCGGACTGCGGCTGCTGCTGCTCGGCGACCTGGAACCCCCGGCCCAGCAGGCCCTGTTGCGCTCGCCCGCCGCCGCGGAGCTGGCCGGCGTGGACGTGCTGAAGGTCGCCCACCACGGCTCGGCCCACCAGGACCCGGACCTCATACGCCTGGTCTCACCGCGGCTGGCCCTGATCTCCGTGGGCGCCGACAACCCGTACGGGCACCCGGCGCCCCGCACCGTCGCCGCACTGCGCGCCCGGGGCGCCCTGGTGCTGCGCACCGACCGCGACGGCGCGGTCGCGGTCACGGGGGCGGGGGAGCGGATGCGGGTGGCGCGGGACTGAGGGCCTGCCTGCCGTACCGCGGTGGCCGGTCGCGTCCGGGGCGGCGCGGGACGGGAGACTGAGGGGATGGATGCCGCGACTGTCGACGACTACCTCCGCCGCCTCGGTGCCGGGCACCCGGCCGCGCCGACCTCCGCCGCGCTGCGGGAGCTGCAGCTGCGGCACCTGCGGGCCGTGCCCTTCGAGAACCTGTCGGTCCACCTCGGGGAGCCGATCGAGCTGGTGGAGGAGCGGCTGCTGGAGAAGGTGGTGGGGGCGCGCCGCGGTGGGTTCTGCTACGAACTCAACGGGGCGTTCGCGGCGCTGCTGGCCGCGCTCGGCTTCGAGGTGGCGCTGCTGGCGGGCCGGGTGTACGGGGAAGGGGGCAGGCTGGGGATCCCCTACGACCACCTCGCGCTGCGGGTGCGGACGGTGGACGGCGGGGACTGGCTGGCCGACGTGGGCTTCGGGGCGCTGAGCCACTACCCGCTCGCCTTCGGGGAACGGGGCGAGCAGGTGGACCCCGGCGGCACCCTGCGCATCGCCGCGGTGCCGGCCGGGGACGACCCGGCCTCCGGCGCCGCCGCGTCGTGCGGGGACCTGGACGTCGTACGCGACGGCGAGCGTCAGTACCGGCTGGAGCTGCGGCCGCGCGCCCTCGCGGACTTCGCCGCCGGGGCGTGGTGGCACAGCACCTCGCCGTCCTCGCACTTCACCCGCTCGCTGGTGTGCTCCCGCCTCACCGGGGACGGCGGGCGGATCACCCTCGGCGGCCGCACGCTGACCACGACGGCGCCCGACGGCTCCCGGGAGGCGCGGGAGCTCGACCGTGACGAGGAGGTGCTGGCGGTGTACCGGGACCGGTTCGGCATCGCACTCGACTCCGTCCCGGTGCTGAGGGCCCCACAACGGTGACCGGGGCCCTGCCGGAGAATGGCGGGCGTGAGCGATGTGAGACATGTGCTGGTGCTGCCCGACCGGGACGCCGCGGAGGAGGCGGCGCGGGCCCTCGAGGAGCGGTTCGCGGTCGCGGAGGAGCCGAGGATCGTCCGCGACGCGCTGGCCGGTGAGGACGACGCCGAGGACGCCCAGTGGCTCGTCCTCGTGCGCGACGAGGAGGGCCGGCTCGACCCGCGGCGGCTGGACGAGTTCGCCGGCGAGTGGGAGGGCTGGCGCGAGGAGCCGTAGCCGGGGGTTCCGCACCGCCCCCGCCCGTTGTCGGTGGTGCGTGGGATGCTTGTCGCGATGGCCAGGAAGAACGCGAACGACGACCCCCTCGCTCCCCTGACGCTCGCCGTCGGGCAGGAGGAGCTGCTGCTGGACCGTGCCGTGCGGGAGGTGGTGGCCGCCGCGCGGGCCGCCGACCCGGACACGGACGTGCGGGACCTGACCCCGGACCAGTTGCAGCCCGGCACCCTGGCCGAGCTGACGAGCCCCTCGCTGTTCGCCGAGCGCAAGGTCGTGGTCGTGCGCAACGCGCAGGATCTGTCGGCCGACACGGTCAAGGACGTGAAGGCGTACCTGACGGCGCCCGCCGAGGAGATCACGCTGGTGCTGCTGCACGCGGGCGGCGCCAAGGGCAAGGGACTGCTCGACGCCGCGCGCAAGGCGGGGGCGCGTGAGGTGGCCTGCCCGAAGATGACCAAGCCGGCCGACCGGCTGGCGTTCGTCCGGGGCGAGTTCCGGGTCCTCGGCCGGTCGGCGACGCCGGAGGCCTGCCAGGCGCTGGTGGACGCGATCGGCAGCGATCTGCGGGAGCTGGCGTCGGCGGTGGCCCAGCTGGTCGCGGACGTCGAGGGCACCGTCGACGAGGCCGTGGTCGGGCGGTACTACACCGGGCGCGCCGAGGCCTCCAGCTTCACCGTCGCCGACCGGGCCGTCGAGGGCCGGGCGGCGGAGGCGCTGGAGGCGCTGCGCTGGTCGCTGGCGACGGGCGTGGCACCGGTGATGATCACCAGCGCCCTGGCGCAGGGCGTGCGGGGCATCGGCAGGCTGATGTCCGCGCGGGGCGGCCGGCCGGCCGATCTGGCCCGGGAGCTCGGTATGCCGCCGTGGAAGGTGGACCGGGTGCGGCAGCAGATGCGGGGCTGGACGCCGGACGGGGTGTCCGTGGCCCTGCGCGCGGTGGCCGAGGCCGACGCGGGGGTGAAGGGCGGCGGCGACGACCCGGAGTACGCCCTGGAGAAGGCGGTCGTGACGATCGCCCGCGCGGCCCGTTCACGGGGCCGGGCCTAGAACCGGCGCGAGGGCCCCCGCGCCCCCGCCCGGCCCCACCGGGAACGCACCCGGAACACACCCGGAACGGCGGCATGCCGAAGGCCCCGGTGCCCGTCCCTGGGGAAGGGACGGGCACCGGGGCCCACGGTTCACGCCGTCTGGATCCGCGCCCGCGTGGCGAACGCAGGCCGCGCGCGGATCCGGGATGCCGGTCGGGGGCGGATGAGAGAGGGCCCGCCCTTGCTCCTCCCGGCGGTCAGATCAAGGAAGGGGTTCAGCCCTTGAGGGACGCGACCTTGGAAGCCAGCGCCGACTTCTTGTTGGCGGCCTGGTTCTTGTGGATGACGCCCTTGGAGACGGCCTTGTCGAGCTGACGCGCGGCGGCGCGCTGGTACTCGGTGGCCTTCTCCACGTCACCCGCGGCAGCGGCCTCGCGGGCCTTGCGGATCGCGGTCTTCAGGGAGGACTTGACGGCCTTGTTGCGCAGCCGGGCCTTCTCGTTGGTCTTGATCCGCTTGATCTGGGACTTGATGTTCGCCACGAATGAGCCTTTTCAGGTCTGGCACGGGGCCGCGAGGGACCCGTAACCGGTGATTTCTTGAGGGGTGTCTCGCGCTGAGAGGGCATGAGACACAGCCCCCCACACTAGCAGCGGCCCGTCCGGTGGCCCAAACCCGTCCCCGGTCCCCGTCCGTGGGACCATGGAGACTACGTATCGATCCGACCCGAGACCGCAGACGCACAAGCACACGTATGCGGACGCCTCAAGAATCAGGACCCTGCGTGCCCGCGACCCCAACCCATGTGCCCGAGCCGAGCCGTACCGACCCGGCTCTGATCCGCAATTTCTGCATCATCGCGCACATCGACCACGGCAAGTCCACGCTCGCCGACCGGATGCTCCAGCTGACCGGCGTGGTGGAGCAGCGGCAGATGCGCGCTCAGTACCTCGACCGCATGGACATCGAGCGCGAGCGCGGCATCACGATCAAGTCCCAGGCGGTGCGGCTGCCGTGGGCCCCCACCCACGACCCCGGCAGCACGCACATCCTGAACATGATCGACACCCCGGGGCACGTGGACTTCACGTACGAGGTCTCGCGGTCGCTGGCCGCCTGCGAGGGGACCATCCTCCTCGTCGACGCCGCCCAGGGCATCGAGGCGCAGACCCTTGCCAACCTCTACCTGGCGATGGAGAACGACCTCACGATCATCCCGGTGCTCAACAAGATCGACCTGCCGGCCGCGCAGCCGGAGAAGTTCGCCGAGGAGCTGGCGAACCTCATCGGCTGCGACCCGGACGAGGTGCTGAAGGTCTCCGCCAAGACCGGACTGGGCGTCGAGGCGCTGCTGGACCGGGTGGTGGAGAAGATCCCCGCCCCGGTCGGCGTCGCGGACGCCCCCGCCCGCGCGATGATCTTCGACTCGGTCTACGACTCCTACCGGGGCGTCGTGACGTACGTCCGGGTGATCGACGGGCAGCTCAACAAGCGCGAGCGGATCCGGATGATGTCCACCGGCGCCACCCACGAGCTGCTGGAGATCGGCACCAACTCGCCCGAGATGCTGCCGGCCGACGGCCTGGGCGTCGGCGAGGTGGGCTACCTCATCACCGGTGTGAAGGACGTCCGCCAGTCCAAGGTCGGCGACACCGTCACCAGCCAGGCCAAGGGCGCCCAGGAGGCCCTCGGCGGCTACAAGGACCCCAAGCCGATGGTGTTCTCGGGCCTGTATCCGCTGGACGGCTCCGACTACCCCGAGCTGCGCGAGGCACTGGACAAGCTCCAGCTCAACGACGCCGCGCTGGTCTACGAGCCGGAGACCTCCGCGGCCCTCGGCTTCGGCTTCCGCGTCGGCTTCCTCGGCCTGCTGCACCTCGACGTGATCCGCGAGCGCCTCGAGCGCGAGTTCGGGCTCGACCTGATCGCCACCGCCCCCAACGTGGTCTACCGCGTGATCATGGAGGACGGCACCGAGCACACGGTGACGAACCCGAGCGAGTTCCCCGAGGGCAAGATCGCCGAGGTGTACGAGCCGGTCGTGCGGGCCACGATCCTCGCGCCCACCGAGTTCATCGGCGCGATCATGGAGCTGTGCCAGACCCGGCGCGGCACCCTCCTCGGCATGGACTACCTCTCCGAGGACCGGGTCGAGATCCGCTACACCCTGCCGCTCGCCGAGATCGTCTTCGACTTCTTCGACCAGCTGAAGTCCAAGACCCGCGGCTACGCCTCCCTCGACTACGAGCCCACGGGCGAGCAGTCCTCGAGCCTGGTCAAGGTCGACATCCTGCTGCACGGCGACAAGGTGGACGCCTTCTCCGCGATCACCCACAAGGACCAGGCGTACGCCTACGGGGTCCGGCTCGTCGCCAAGCTCAAGGAGCTCATCCCGCGGCAGAACTTCGAGGTGCCGGTGCAGGCCGCCATCGGCTCCCGGGTGATCGCCCGCGAGACCATCCGCGCCATCCGCAAGGACGTCCTCGCCAAGTGCTACGGCGGTGACATCTCCCGCAAGCGGAAGCTGCTGGAGAAGCAGAAGGAGGGCAAGAAGCGGATGAAGATGGTGGGTTCCGTGGAAGTTCCGCAGGAGGCCTTCATCGCGGTGCTCTCCAGCGATGACAGCGCGGGACCGGCCAAGGGCAAGAAGTAACCGGCGGCCGTCCCTCCGTGGAGCGCGACGCCCGGGCAAACCGGTGGAAAAGGGGCCCGTCGCACGAAAGTGCGGCGGGCCCCTGTGCGTGCGGGCGGTCGCTGTCTGTAGGAAGTGACAGGCCACAGACCCTTACGCGGTGGCCGGACGGCCTTTACTCTGATCCCTGCTCGATAGTTACTCGCGAGTTAAACAACGAGCCAGAACCCGTGAGTCAACCCAGCCGCACTGAGCCAGCCGCACTGTCGCGGGCCCCGGAGGATGTCGTGAGCGACGCACAGACCCTGATCGAGAACCGTCCGCCGTCCGTGGCGGCCCTCTTCCTGGAGCGTGTGGCGGCCACACCGGACGCGGAGGCCTACCGCTACCCCGTGCCTCCGGCGTCCGGCGAGGGGCCGGACGAGTGGAGGTCGCTGAGCTGGGCGCAGACCTCCGAGCGGGTGCAGGCGATCGCCGCCGGCCTGATCGAACTGGGCGTACGGCCCGAGGAGCGGGTCGCCCTCGCCTCCTCCACCCGGGTGGAGTGGCTGCTGGCCGACCTCGGCATCATGTGCGCCGGCGCCGCCACCACCACCATCTACCCGCAGACCAACGCCGAGGAGTCCGCCTTCATCCTCTCCGACTCGCAGAGCAGGGTGCTGATCGCGGAGAACGCCGACCAGCTGGCCAAGGCCCTGGAAAAGCGCGCCGAGCTGCCCGACCTGCACCATGTCGTCGTCGTCGACGCGGCCGGCGTGGAGAGCGACGAGTGGGTGCTCACCCTCGCCGAACTGGAGCGCCGGGGCGCCGCCCACCTGGAGAAGAACCCCTCGCTGATCAAGGAGCGGGTCGGCGCGATCACCAGGGACCAGCTCGCCACCCTCATCTACACCTCCGGCACCACGGGCCGCCCCAAGGGCGTGCGCCTGCCGCACGACAACTGGTCGTACATGGCCAAGGCGATCGCCGCCACCGGCCTGGTCGGCAGCGACGACGTGCAGTACCTCTGGCTGCCGCTCGCGCACGTCTTCGGCAAGGTCCTCACCTCCGGGCAGATCGAGGTCGGCCACGTCACCGCCGTCGACGGCCGCGTCGACAAGATCATCGAGAACCTGCCGGTCGTCCAGCCCACCTACATGGCGGCCGTGCCGCGCATCTTCGAGAAGGTCTACAACGGCGTCGCGGCCAAGGCCCGGGCCGGCGGCGGCGCCAAGTACAAGATCTTCCAGTGGGCCGCCGGGGTCGCCCGCGAGTACGCCAAGGTCACCCAGGACAACTTCCAGCGCACCGGCACCCACTCCGCGCCCTTCGGGCTGGCCGCGAAGCACAAGGTCGCCGACACCCTCGTCTACGCCAAGATCCGCGAGGCGTTCGGCGGGCGGCTGCGCGCCTGCGTCTCGGGCAGCGCCGCCCTCGCCCCGGAGATCGGCTACTTCTTCGCCGGCGCCGGCATCCACATCCTGGAGGGCTACGGCCTCACCGAGTCCTCCGCGGCCTCCTTCGTCAACCCGGGCGAGGCCTACCGCACCGGCACGGTCGGCAAGCCGCTGCCCGGCACGGAGGTCCGGATCGCCGAGGACGGCGAGATCCTGCTGCGCGGCCCCGGCATCATGCAGGGCTACCACAAGCTGCCCGACAAGACCGCCGAGGTGCTGGAGTCCGACGGCTGGTTCCACACCGGCGACATCGGCGAGCTCTCCCCGGACGGCTATCTGCGCATCACCGACCGGAAGAAGGACCTGATCAAGACCTCCGGCGGCAAGTACATCGCGCCCGCCGAGGTCGAGGGCCAGTTCAAGGCGGTGTGCCCGTACGTCTCCAACATCCTGGTGCACGGCGCCGACCGGAACTTCTGCACCGCGCTGATCGCCCTGGACGAGATCGCGATCCTGGAGTGGGCGAAGGAGAACGGCCTGGGGGGCAAGTCCTACGCCGAGGTGGTCGCCGCCCCGCGGACCGTGGAGATGGTCGACGGCTACGTCAAGCAGCTCAACGAGGGGCTGCAGCGCTGGCAGACCATCAAGAAGTTCCGGCTGCTGCCGCGCGACCTCGACGTCGAGCACGGCGAGATCACCCCGAGCCTGAAGCTGAAGCGGCCGGTGGTGGAGCGGGAGTACAAGCACCTGATCGACGAGATGTACGCGGGCACCCGCGAGGTGTAGGCGCAGGCGTAGGCGCCTCCGGCGGCCCGGCGGGCGGCCGGGGGCGCCCGTTCCCGCCTGACGGGCAGCCGTCCCCGCCCCGCTCGCCCCGCCGGCTGGGGCTCCCGTTCCCGTCCGGCGGGCAGCCGTTCCCGCCCCGCCCGGCGGGGCAGCCGTCTTGGTCCGGCGGGCGCCGGTCCCTGCCGGGCGGGCGGCCGCTCAGGACTCGGGTCCTCCGTGCGCACGCCCTCCGTCCGCCGGTGTGCAGTCCGCCCGTGCCACGTCCGCGCGTCCCCCGTCCGCCCGTGCCGCCTCCACGAGTCGCCGCAGTTCCCTGACCTGTGCGCGCAGGCGGTGCAGTTCCAGGAACACCTCCACCTTGGCGCGCAGGACCCAGGGGTCGAACGGCTTGGCCAGGAAGTCGGCGGCGCCCGTCGCGTAGCCGCGGAAGGCGTAGCGGGAGTCGTCCGCGCCGGTCAGGAAGATGATCGGGACGTCCCCGGCCCGGTCCAGGCGCCTGATGCCGGCGGCGGTCTCGAAGCCGTCCATGCCGGGCATGCCGACGTCCAGCAGGACGACGGCGAAGCGCTGCCCGAGCAGTGCCCGCATCGCCTCCTGGCCCGAACGCGCCCTCACGATCGACTGGCTCAGGGGCGCCAGGACGGCCTCCAGCGCGGTCAGGTTGTCCTCCATGTCGTCGGCGAGGAGGATTCCGGCGCGCTCGTGCGCCGTCCCGGGGCGGCCACGGGCCGGTGTCCCGGCGCTCATGCCGCCCGGGCCCGCCGCCGCGCCCCCTTCGCTTCCTCCCGCCGCGGTCCGTGGCCGCGGCGCGCGTCCGGGCCCGGACCCGGACGCGGCGCCCGGCCGAGGGCGCCGTCCCTCCCGGCCGCCGCCCTGGCGGGCGGGGCGGGCGGGGCGAGCGGAAAGGTGTACCGGACGTTCGGATCTGGTCCGGTTTCCGACCGGATCCGATCACGCGCGTACCACTGTTCTCACTCATGACGGCCCACTTCGGTAACTCGGCGCTTATGGGCGCAGTCAGTCTGTCACTCTGTCCGCATCGACCGAGGCGTATTCGTCCGAACTGCTCGGGAGCTGTGATGAGGGCCATTCCGACGCAACGGGAGACCGCCTCCCGTGCCTCGCACGTGCCCGCGCACGCCTCCGGCGCCTGTCTGCCCCCGGACCCCGGGGCCCCCGAGCCGGCGCAGGCGACCCTGCCCGGCAGCCCCCTCGCGCCCGGCTCGGCCCGCGCCCTGGTGCGCAAGGCGCTGGGGGAGTGGACCGGGTCGGGGCTCGCCGTCACGGACCGGCTGGCCGAGGACGTCCTCGTCGTCGTCAGCGAACTCGTCACCAACGCCGTCGTGCACGCGGGCACCGAGGTGGAGCTGGTCTGCCGGCTGGAGCCGGAAACCGGCGCCTGCGTCGTCGAGGTGTCCGACCACCATCCCTCGCGCGCCCCCCGCGGCCACGGCGGCGAGCCGTCGTACGAGGCGCCGGAGTACGGCCGCGGCCTGCGCCTGGTCGCCGCGCTCTCCGAGGCCTGGGGCATCACCTACCGGACCGGGGCCAAGACGGTGTGGGCCCGGCTGCCCGCCGAGGACGCCGAGGCCGGTGACGGCACGCGGGCGTACGGCGCGGAGCCCGGGCTCGACGTAGCCGAGATCCTCGCCCCGGAGCCGCAGCGCGCCGAGCGGGACCGCGAGTGGCTGGGCCGCGGCGCGCTCTCCTTCCTGGCGGAGGCCTCCGACCTGCTGGCCGGGCAGCTCGACGAGGACCTGGTCGCCGCGCTCACCGGGCAGCTGATCGTGCCCCGGCTGGCCGACTGGTGCGCGGTGTGGCTGGAGGACGAGTCCACGGCCCGCTGGTCCTCCACCGCCTGGGGCGGGACGGACGGCACGGCGGGCTGGAGCGACGGCGGCGGCGCGGCCGGACCGCGGCTCGCCCGGGTCTGGCACGGCAGCGAGAACCGCATCGAGGAGCTGCGCCGGGCGCTGGAGAAGGACCCGCCCCGCCCGTCCGCCGGCCCGCAGGCCGGGCCCGCCGCCTACCCGTGGCCCGGCGAGGCCCTCGGCCCGCGCGCCGCGGAGGGCTCCGCGCTCGCCTACCGCCTGAGCGCCGGCGGCCGGCCGCTCGGCACGCTCGTCATCGGCCGGGCCGGGCTGCCGCGCTTCCCCGACGAGATCACCGGCCTGGTGGAGGACCTCAGCCGCCGTGTCGCCCTCGCCATCGGCGCGGCCCGGCAGTACGCCCGCCAGGCCACCATCAGCGCGGTCCTCCAGCGCGGCCTGCTGCCCGGCGCGGTCGCCGAGATCCCCGGGATGCGCAGCGCGCTCGTGTACGAGCCGCGCGACAAGGGCGGGCCCAGCGGCGACTTCTACGACCTGTTCCCGGCCGGTGACGGCCGCTGGTGCTTCGCCCTGGGCGACGTGCAGGGCAAGGGCCCCGAGGCCGCCGTCGTCATCGGGCTCGCCCGGCCCTGGCTGCGGCTGCTCGCCCGCGAGGGATACGGCGTGGCCGACGTGCTCGACCGGCTGAACCAGCTCCTCCTCGACGACGCCACCGAGGCCGCCGACGCCGCCGCGCGCGTCCTGGTCGCCGCCGGCGGGCGCACCCCCGCCCCCGGCGACGGCCCCCAGACCCGCTTCCTCTCCCTGCTGTACGGCGAACTCGCGCCCTTCGACGGCGGCGTCCGCTGCACCCTGGCCTGCGCCGGGCATCCGCTGCCGCTGGTCCTCGCGCGCACCGGCGAGGTGCACCCGGTCGCCCGGCCGCAGACCCTGCTCGGGGTGATCGAGGACGAGACGTACACCTGCGAGAGCTTCGAGCTGCACGCCGGCGACACCCTGCTGTGCGTCACCGACGGGGTCACCGAGCGGCGCTCGGGCTCCCGCCAGTTCGACGACGGCGACGGGCTCGCCGAGGTGCTCGCCGGATGCACCGGACTCGACGCGGACCTGATAGCCGACCGCATCCGCCACCTGGTGCACGAGTTCGGCGACGGGCCGCCCCAGGACGACCTGGCGCTGCTGGTACTGCAGGCGGAGTGACCGCACGGTCTGCGGTGCCGTACGGCGCGCGGCGGCCGTACGGTGCGACGGCGGTCTGCGGTGCCGTACGGCGCGCGGCGGCCGTACGGTGCGACGGCGGCCGTACGGCTCTCAGCGCGCCGTACGGCCCTCAGCGCGCCGCACGGCCCGCGGTGCCGCCACGGCCGTGGCGACCGCACGGCTCGCAGCGACCCGCGCGCCCGCACGGCGGCGCCCGCGCCGGCCGGCCGCGCGGCTTCCCTGCCGCCTGCCGCCTGCCGCCCCGGTCGTCTGACCGTCCCCGGTCGCCCGGCCGCCTGCCGCAAGCCGCCCGGCCGGACGGCCGTCCGCGCGGGCTCCTGCGCCGGTGCTGGACAATGGAGGGCATGCCTTCCGCACTTCCCGACGGCGAGCCCGTCCCCGACGACGGCGCACTGCCCGCGCAGGCGCTCGCCGGGGCACCCGGGCGGCCCCTCGGGTTCTACCTGCACGTCCCCTACTGCGCGACCCGCTGCGGCTACTGCGACTTCAACACCTACACCGCCACCGAGCTGCGCGGCAGCGGCGGGGTCCTGGCCTCCCGCGACAACTACGCCGCGACGCTCACCGACGAGATCCGCCTCGCCCGCAAGGTCCTCGGCGACGACCCGCGCGAGGTGCGCACCGTGTTCGTCGGCGGCGGTACGCCCACCCTGCTCGCCGCCGACGACCTGGTACGGATGCTGGGGGCGATCCGCGACGAGTTCGGGCTCGCGCCCGACGCGGAGGTCACCACCGAGGCCAACCCGGAGTCGGTCGGCCCGGCCTATCTGGAGACGCTGCGCGAGGGCGGCTTCAACCGGATCTCCTTCGGCATGCAGAGCGCCCGCCGGCACGTTCTGCGGATCCTCGACCGCACCCACACGCCGGGACGCCCCGAGGCGTGTGTGGCCGAGGCCCGCGGGGCCGGGTTCGACCACGTCAACCTGGACCTGATCTACGGCACCCCCGGCGAGTCCGACGACGACTGGCGCGCCTCGCTGGACGCGGCGCTGGGCGCCGGGCCCGACCACGTCTCCGCCTACGCGCTGATCGTCGAGGAGGGCACGCAGCTCGCCCGGCGCATCCGCCGGGGGGAGATCCCCATGACGGACGACGACGTGCACGCCGACCGCTATCTGATCGCCGAGGAGACGCTGTCCGCGGCGGGCCTGGAGTGGTACGAGGTCTCCAACTGGGCGACCTCGGAGGCGGCGCGCTGCCTGCACAACGAGCTGTACTGGCGGGGCGCGGACTGGTGGGGCGCGGGCCCCGGAGCGCACAGCCATGTGGGCGGTGTGCGCTGGTGGAACGTCAAGCACCCGGGGGCGTACGCGGCGGCGCTGGCGGCGGGCCGCTCGCCCGGGGCCGGGCGGGAGGTGCTCACGGAGGAGGACCGCCGGGTGGAACGCGTCCTGCTGGAGCTGCGGCTGCGCGAGGGCGTCCCGCTGGACGTGCTGCGCCCGGCCGGCCTGTCCGCCTCCCGCCGCGCACTCTCCGACGGCCTGCTGGAACAGGAACCGTACGAGAAGGGGCACGCCGTACTGACCCTGCGCGGCCGGCTGCTGGCGGACGCGGTGGTACGGGACCTGGTCGACTGACCCGGCGCCCCGGCGCCCCGGCGCCCCGGCGCCCCGGCGCCCCGGCACTCGGCGAGGGCCGGGTCGGCGACCCTTCACCGGCGGCCCGCAGCGCGGCGGGGCGGCACCCCGCGTAGCCCGGCGTCGCCGGCAGGGCGGGCCCCCGCGGCCCGGAGAGTGCGGCGGGGCGGGCCCCCGCGCCGCCCGGAGTCTGGCGGGACGATCCTCGTTGCCTGCAGTGCGGCGGGGCGGGCCCTGTGGCCCGGCGTTGCAGTGGGGCGGGCTGTCTGTGGCCCGGTGTCCGGTGGGGCGGACCTCCGTGCACCGCAGCCGCGGCAGGACGGCCCCTCGCGGCCCGGAGTCCGGTGGGGCGACCCCCGCCGCCCGCAGCGCGGCGGGGCGGGCCCCCGTGGCCCCGAGTCGCAGCGGGGCGCGCCTCTGGCGGCCCGGCGTCGCGGCAGGGCGGGCCCCGCGACCCGGAGTGCGGCGGGGCGGGCCCTGTGGTCCGGCGTTGCAGTGGCGCGGGCTGCCTGTGGCCCGGAGTGCGGTGGGGCGGCACCCCGCGTAGCCCGGCGTCGCGGCAGGGCGGGCCCCGTGGCCCGGAGCTGCGGTCGGGCGGGCCCCCGCGCCGCCCGGAGCCCGGTGGGGCGACCCCCTCCGCCGCCGCGCGGCGGGGCGGGCGGCCGTGGCCCGGAGTTGCAGTGGGGCGGGCTGCCTGTGGCCCGGAGTCCGGTGGGGCGGGCCCCGCGTGGTCCGGAGTGCGGCAGGGTGGGCCCCCGCGCGGCCCCGCGTCGCGGCAGGGCGGACCCCCGCCGCCCGCAGCGTGGTGGGGCGGAACCCCCGTGGCCCGGAGCGGCGGGGCGGAACCCTTGGGCCCCCGAGCGGTGGGCCTGGGGGCCCCAGGGCCCGAACGGGCCCCCGGCCCGCCCTGTGCCGTCGCCGGCCCGAACGGGCCCCCGGCCCGCCCTGTGCCGTCGCCGGCCCGAACGGGCCCCCGGCCCGCCCTACGGCGCCGTCGGCGCCGTCACGAAGTCGATCAGTTCCTCCACGCGTCCCAGCAGCTCCGGCTCCAGGTCCTTGTACGAGCGCACCCGGGACAGGATGCGCTGCCAGGCCGCGCCGGTGTTCTCCGGCCAGCCCAGGGCCCGGCACACGCCCGTCTTCCAGTCCTGGCCGCGCGGGACGCGGGGCCAGGCCGCGATGCCGAGCGCCGACGGCTTCACGGCCTCCCACACGTCGATGTACGGGTGGCCGACCACCAGGGCGTGCTCGCTGGTGACCGACTCG
The DNA here is from genome assembly GCF_044903565.1 of Streptomyces sp. NPDC004065. NCBI lineage: Bacteria > Bacillati > Actinomycetota > Actinomycetes > Kitasatosporales > Streptomycetaceae > Streptomyces > Streptomyces sp. NPDC004065. The sequence goes on from NZ_JBJDQT010000039.1 coordinate 42,379, forward strand.
GCGATGCGCCACTCCTTGGTGCCCGGGACCAGGTGGTCCACCAGGACGCCGAGGCGGGCGTCCGGGCCCGGGGCGAACTCCGCGACGATCGACGGCAGGCCGTCCACGCCCTCCAGGTACTCCACCACCACGCCCTCGACGCGAAGGTCGTCGCCCCACACCTTCTCGACGAGCTCGGCGTCGTGCCGGCCCTCCACGTAGATGCGCCCGGCGCGGGCCACCCGTGCGCGCGCGCCGGAGACGGCCACCGACCCGGACGCCGTACGGGTGGGACGCGCCGGACCCGCCGGCGGCCTGACCAGGGTCACCGCCCTGCCCTCCAGCAGGAAGCCGCGCGGCTGGAGCGGGAACACCCGGTGCTTGCCGAAGCGGTCCTCCAGGGTCACCGTGCCCGCCTCGCAGCGGATCACCGCCCCGCAGAAACCGGTGCCCGGCTCCTCGACCACGAGCCCGGGCTCCGCCGCCACCTCCGGCACGGGCTGCCGCTTCTTCCAGGGCGGGGTCAGGTCCGGTGAGTACTGCCGCATTCGGGTGACGATAAGCAGAACGCCGCGCGCGATCAGTCCGACACGCCGCAGCGGGCCGCCAGCGTGTCGCGTTGCGCACGGACGAAGGCCGCGTCGACCACCGCTCCGTGACCGGGGACGTACAGCGCGTCCTCGCCGCCCAGCGCCAGCAGCCGGTCCAGCGCGGCCGGCCACCGGGACGGCACCGCGTCCGGGCCCGCCTGGGGCTCGCCGGACTCCTCCACCAGGTCGCCGCAGAACACCACGGCCGGCTCGCCCGGCACCACCACCGCGAGGTCGTGCGCGGTGTGGCCGGGGCCCGCGTTCACCAGCAGCACCTCCCGGCCGCCGCCCAGAGCGATCCCCAGCACGTCGTGCACCTCACGTCCGGCACGGCGGGGCAGGGCCGCCACCGCCTCGTCCGCCGCCCGGGGGTCCAGTCCGTGGCGCACCGCGTCCGCGCGCAGTTCCGCCCGCCCCCGCTCGTCGCCGAGCACGGCGGACATCCCCTCGGCGGCGTGGATCCGCGCGTCCACGAACTCTCCCGCACCGAGGACGTGGTCGAAGTGGGGGTGGGTGAGCGCGAGAAGTGTCACACGGTCACCGGTGAGCGCCCGCGCCCGCGCACGCAACCGCGCGCCCTCCGCACGGTGCGACCCCGCGTCCACGAACAGCGCCCGGTCCGCCCCGAGGACCAGCCCCACCGTGCAGTCCCACACCGGCAGCCGGACCCGGCCGGCCCCGTGCGCCAGCCGCTCCCAGCCCAGCTCTTCCCAAGTCACCGTCATACCGGGACGCTAAACGGTGACCGGACCGTGGCGGGACCGGCCTTGCCCGGTGCGTACCCGACCGCCGTACACTGGGCGCGACAGAGCTGGCACTCGAATGCGCCGAGTGCCAGGCCGGAGCCGAGGGACCACTCTGGAGGTGCGCGCGATGCTCAGCGAGCGAAGGCTTCAGGTGCTGCGCGCCATCGTCCAGGACTACGTCGGCACCGAGGAGCCGGTGGGCTCCAAGGCCCTCACCGAGCGGCACAACCTGGGCGTCTCCCCGGCCACCGTCCGCAACGACATGGCGGCCCTCGAGGAGGAGGGCTACATCGCCCAGCCGCACACCAGCGCGGGCCGTATCCCCACCGACAAGGGCTACCGGCTGTTCGTCGACAAGCTCGCCGGGGTCAAGCCGATGACCGCGCCGGAGCGCCGGGCCATCCAGAACTTCCTCGACGGCGCGGTCGACCTGGACGACGTGGTGGCCCGCACGGTCAGGCTGCTGGCCCAGCTGACCCGGCAGGTCGCCGTGGTGCAGTACCCCTCGCTGACCCGTTCCACCGTGCGGCACGTGGAGCTGCTGTCGCTGGCGCCCGCCCGCGTGATGCTCGTGCTGATCACGGACACCGGCCGGGTCGAGCAGCGGATGGTCGACTGCCCGGCCCCGTTCGGCGAGAACTCGCTCGCGGATCTGCGGGCGCGGCTGAACAGCCGGATCGCCGGCCGCCGCTTCGCGGACGTGCCGACGCTGGTGGAGGATCTGCCCGAGGCCTTCGACGCGGAGGACCGCGGCACGGTCTCGGCGGTGCTGTCCACCCTGCTGGAGACCCTGGTGGAGGAGAACGAGGAGCGGCTGATGATCGGCGGCACCGCCAATCTCACCCGCTTCGGGCACGACTTCCCGCTCACCATCCGGCCCGTGCTGGAGGCGCTGGAGGAGCAGGTCGTGCTGCTGAAGCTGCTCGGCGAGACGCAGGATCCGGGCATGACCGTGCGCATCGGTCACGAGAACGCCCACGAAGGACTCAACTCCACGTCCATCGTGTCGGTGGGCTACGGTTCGGGCGGCGAGGCAGTGGCCAAGCTCGGCGTGGTCGGACCGACCCGCATGGATTACCCGGGAACGATGGGAGCGGTACGCGCAGTGGCACGGTACGTCGGACAGATCCTGGCGGAGTCGTAAGTGGCCACGGATTACTACGCCGTTCTCGGCGTGCGCCGCGACGCGTCGCAGGATGAGATCAAGAAGGCCTTCCGGCGGCTCGCCCGCGAGCTGCACCCGGACGTCAACCCCGATCCCAAGACGCAGGAGCGGTTCAAGGAGATCAACGCCGCCTACGAGGTGTTGTCGGACCCGCAGAAGAAGCAGGTCTACGACCTCGGCGGCGACCCGCTGTCGCAGGCCGGCGGCGGCGCCGGCGCGGGCGGCTTCGGGGCCGGGGCGTTCGGCAACTTCTCCGACATCATGGACGCCTTCTTCGGCACGGCCTCCCAGCGCGGCCCGCGTTCGCGCACGCGCCGGGGCCAGGACGCCATGATCCGGCTCGAGGTCGAGCTGGACGAGGCGGCCTTCGGCACGACGAAGGACATCCAGGTCGACACGGCCGTCGTCTGCAACACCTGCAACGGCGAGGGCGCGGCGCCCGGCACCAGCGCCCAGACGTGCGACATGTGCCGCGGCCGCGGTGAGGTCTCCCAGGTCACCCGGTCCTTCCTGGGCCAGGTCATGACCTCCCGCCCCTGCCCGCAGTGCCAGGGCTTCGGCACGGTGGTGCCCACCCCGTGCCCCGAGTGCGCCGGCGACGGCCGTATCCGCGCCCGCCGCACGCTGACCGTGAAGATCCCGGCCGGTGTCGACAACGGCACCCGCATCCAGCTCGCGGGCGAGGGCGAGGTCGGCCCCGGCGGCGGCCCGGCCGGCGACCTGTACGTGGAGATCCACGAGCTGCCGCACGCGACGTTCCAGCGGCGCGGCGACGACCTGCACTGCACGGTCACCATCCCGATGACGGCGGCGGCCCTCGGCACCAAGGTGCCGCTGGAGACCCTGGACGGCCTGGAGGAGGTCGACATCCGCCCGGGCACCCAGTCCGGCCAGTCGATCCCGCTGCACGGCCGGGGAGTGACCCACCTGCGCGGCGGCGGCCGGGGCGACCTCGTCGTCCACGTCGAGGTGCAGACCCCGACCAAGCTGGACCCGGAGCAGGAGAGGCTGCTGCGCGAGCTGGCCAAGCTGCGCGGCGAGGAGCGCCCCCAGGGGCAGTTCCAGCCCGGGCAGCAGGGACTGTTCTCGCGGCTGAAGGACGCGTTCAACGGCCGCTGAGCGGCCGCCCGGCGGCGCCGGGAGGCGGGCCGCGCGGGCCGTGGCCGCCCCCGGCCCGGCCCGCCCCCGCCCGGGGCCGGGCCGGTTCGGACAGGTCCGGCGGACGTGACACCATGCCGTCATGTCCTCCGCAGTGACCGATCTCCTCCAGCACCCGATCGTGCAGGCCCCGATGGCGGGCGGCGCCTGCGGGCCCCAGCTCGCCGCCGCGGTGTCCGACGCCGGCGGGCTGGGCTTCCTCGCCGCCGGTTACAAGACCGCCGACGGCATGTACCAGGAGATCAAGCAGCTGCGCGGACTGACCGGCCGCCCCTTCGGCGTCAACGTGTTCGTGCCGCAGCCGGAGTACGCCGAGTCCGGCAGCGTCGACCTGTACGCCCAGCAGCTCGCCGGCGAGGCCGGCTGGTACGACACCGAGCTCGGCGACCCCGAGCACGGCCGCGACGACGGCTACGACGCCAAGCTCGCCGTCCTCGTCGAGGACCCGGTCCCGCTGGTCTCCTTCCACTTCGGCGTCCCCACCCGTGACGTCGTCGACTCGCTGCACCGCGTCGGCACCTTCGTCTGGGTCACCGCGACCACCGCCGAGGAGGCGCTCGCCGTGGAGCGCTCCGGCGCCGACGCGGTGATCGCCCAGGGCCTGGAGGCCGGCGGCCACCAGGGCAGCCACCGCGACTCGCCGGACGGCCCCTGCGGCGGCACCGGCCTGCTCTCCCTCGTCGCGCAGGTCCGCGAGACGGTGCCGCTCCCGGTCGTCGCCGCCGGCGGCATCATGCGCGGCAGCCAGATCGCCGCCGTGCTCGCCGCCGGCGCGAGCGCCGCCCAGCTGGGCACCGCCTTCCTCGCCACCCCCGAGTCCGGCGCGCACGCCCTGCACAAGCAGGCCCTGACCGACCCGCTGTTCTCCCACACCGAGCTGACCCGGGCCTTCTCCGGACGGCCGGCCCGCGGCCTGGTCAACCGGTTCATGCGCGAGCACGGCCCGTACGCGCCCGCCGCCTACCCCGAGGTGCACCACCTCACCGCGCCGCTGCGCAAGGCCGCGGCGAAGACCGGTGACCCGCAGGGCATGGCGCTGTGGGCGGGCCAGGGCCACCGGATGGCCCGGGCACTGCCCGCCGCCCAGCTCGTGGAGGTCCTGGCCGCGGAACTCGACGCGGCCACGGCGGCGCTGTCCGCCGGCCGCCCGGCGGGAGGCGGTCCGCGATGACGGCACCGGTGTTCGTGGTCGGGCAACTGGAGGCGATCGGCCCCGAGTTCGTGCTCGACGGCCCCGAGGGCCGGCACGCGGTCTCGGTGAAGCGGCTGCGGCCCGGCGAGGACGTGGTGCTCACCGACGGGCGCGGCCGCTGGGCCGAGGGCGTGGTGAAGGCCACCGAGGGCAAGGACCGCCTGGTCGTCACGGACCTGGAGACGGTCGTCGAGGAGCCCGAGGAGTCGCCCCGCATCACCGTCGTGCAGGCGCTGCCCAAGGGCGACCGGGGCGAGCTCGCCGTGGAGACCATGACGGAGGTCGGCGTCGACGCGATCGTGCCGTGGGCCGCGTCCCGCTGCATCACCCAGTGGCGCGGCGAGCGCGGCCAGAAGGCGCTCGGCAAGTGGCGGGCCACCGCCCGCGAGGCGGGCAAGCAGTCCCGCCGGGTCCGCTTCCCCGAGGTCGCCGACGCCGCGACGACCAAGCAGGTCGCCGCGCTGCTCGCCGCGGCCGACTTCGCCGCCGTACTGCACGAGAGCGGCGGTGAGCCGCTGGCGACCGCGGACCTTCCCGCCGAGGGCGAGATCGTGCTCGTCGTCGGCCCCGAGGGCGGCATCTCCCCGGAGGAGCTGGCCCAGTTCGCGCAGGCGGGTGCGAGCGCATGCGTGCTGGGGCGTACGGTGCTGCGTACATCGACCGCGGGGACCGCCGCCGCGGCCCTGCTCATGGGCCGTACCGGCCGCTGGTCCTGAGTGAACGCGGTCCCGACCCAGGGGGATGCGATGGAACTGGCCCAGGTCCGGCTGCTCGTCACCGACTTCGCCGCCTGCTACCGCTTCTACGCCGAGGTGCTCGGCCTCAAGCCGCAGTCGGGCGCGGCCGGCGGGCCGTACGAGAAGTTCAGCCCCGCCACCGGGTCCGCGGGCATCGCCCTGCAGGACCGGGCGATGATGGCCGAGGTGCTGGGCGAGCTGGCCGGCCCGGCGAGCGGGCACCGCTCCCTGGTGGTGCTGCGGGTGGACGACCTCGACCGCTACTGCGCCGAGATCACCGCCCGCGGCGCGGCCCTGCTGCACGGCCCCGCGCCGATGACCGACCGCATGCGCGTCGCCCACCTCAAGGACCCCGAGGGCAACCTCGTCGAACTCCAGGAGTGGCTGCTGCTGCGCACCTGACCGTGCGGGTGCGGTGCGCCTGAGGCGCACGGGTGGCCGTGCGGGTGAGTGCGCGAGGGGCGCATGGGTGGCCGTACGGGCGGGCGTGCGCGGCGCGCGGGTGGCCGTATGCGCTCTTCCGTCCGCGGCGCCGGGGTGGCACGCTGCCATGCATGGGGGCACTGGGGCGCATCCGGCAACTGCCGCTGCCGCGGCGGGCGATGGCCGTGACGGGACTCGTGGCTGCCGGTGTGGCCGGGGCGGTCGCCTGCGACCCGGGCGGGCTGAGCTCCGCGGCCGTGGCGTACACCACCGACAAGACGGCGACCGCCGAGCTGAACCGGCGGGACGCGGCCGTGCGTTGGCTCAGCTGCACGGCCGGTTACGACGGCGGCGGCACCCGCACGCCCGGCGGGGCGGCGCCCACGGCCTCCGAGACCACCGTCGTCTCCGTCGACTGCCAGGGGCAGACCAAGGACGGGCGCAGGATCACCGTCACCGGGAAGGTGACCCGCGCCGTCAACGGCGCCTGTGTGCGCGGGAACCTGACCGCGAAGGTGGGCGGCCGGGTGCTGTTCCACGTCTCGGGCCTCGGCGACTGCGGCGCGACCGGCGGGCCCACCCGGGGCCGGCCCGGCGGGCCCGGCCCGACGGTCACCGTCACCGTCACCCGCACCCTCTGGTGCCAGGGCGACCCCACCTGCTGGCCCGTCCAGGGCAAGTGAGCCGCCCTCACAGGCCGCCGCCCTCACCGGCCGCGCGGGGCGCGGAAACCGGCCCGTGGTGATCTCCGGCGACTCCGCCCCCTGTCCGCGACCGGCGTCGCTGCGTAATGTGATCGCGTGACCAAGCCGCCCTCTTCTTCCTCCTCCGCATCGCCCGCCTACCTCCGGTTTCCGCACCTGCACGGCGAGTTGGCCGCCTTCACCGCCGAGGACGACGTCTGGCTCGCCCCGCTGGACGGCGGCAGGGCCTGGCGGCTCAGCGCGGACAACGTGCCGGTGAACCACCCCCGTATCTCGCCCGACGGCACCACCGTCGCCTGGACCTCCACCCGTGACGGCGCCCCCGAGGTGCACATCGCCCCGGTCGACGGCGGCCCCGCACGGCGGCTGACGCACTGGGGAAGCCGGCGGACCCAGGTCCGCGGCTGGACGCCGGACGGCCGGGTCCTGGTGACCAGCACCCACGGGCAGGCGAGCCTGCGCCGCACCTGGGCGCGCGCCGTCCCGCTCGACGGCGGACCCGCCGAGACCCTGCCGTACGGCCCGGTCGGCGACGTCGCCCACGGCCCGCACACCGTGCTGCTGTCCGCGCCCATGGGCCGCGAGGCGGCCTGGTGGAAGCGCTACCGGGGCGGCACCGCGGGCAAGCTGTGGATCGACCGCGAGGGCGACGGCGAGTTCGTACGGCTGCACGAGGAGCTGGACGGCAACATCGAGTACCCGCTGTGGATCGGGGACCGGCTCGCCTTCCTCTCCGACCACGAGGGCACCGGCGCGCTGTACTCCTCCCTCGCCGACGGCTCCGACCTGCGCCGGCACACCCCCCTGGACGGCTTCTACGCCCGGCACGCCGCCGGCGACGGCACCCGCGTCGTCTACGCCTGCGCCGGTGAACTCTGGGTCCTGGACGACCTCGACGGCGCCGAGCCGCGCCGGCTCGGCATCCGGCTCGGCGGCCCCCGCGCCGACCTCCAGCCCTACCCGGTGAACGCCGCCCACTGGTTCGGCTCCGCCGCCCCCGACCACACCGCACGCGGCAGCGCGGTCGCCGTGCGCGGCGCCGTGCACTGGGTCACCCACCGCAACGGCCCCGCCCGCGCGCTGGCCGCCGAGCCCGGCGTCCGCGCCCGGCTGCCGCGCACCTTCCGCGCCGAGGGGGAGGAGTGGGTGGTGTGGGTGACGGACGCCGAGGGCGAGGACGCCCTGGAGTTCGCCCCCGCGACCGGGCTCACCCCGGGCGCGACCCCGCGCCGGCTCGCCGCGGGGCAGCTCGGCCGGGTCCTGGAGCTCGCCATGGCGCCCGACGGCAGCCGGGCCGCCGTCGCCGCGCACGACGGACGGCTGCTGCTCGTCGAGCGGGAGACCGGCGAGGTGCGCGAGGTGGACCGCAGCGAGGACGGCGACGTGTCCGACCTCGCCTTCTCGCCCGACTCCGGCTGGCTCGCCTGGTCCCACCCCGGCCCGCGCCCGCTGTGCCAGCTCCGCCTCGCCAACACCACCGACCTGTCGGTCACCGAGGCGACCCCGCTGCGCTTCCAGGACTTCGCGCCGGCGTTCACCCTCGACGGCAAGCACCTGGCCTTCCTCTCCCACCGCTCCTTCGACCCGGTCTACGACGAGCACGTCTTCGACCTGGCCTTCGTCGAGGGCGCCCGCCCGCACCTGATCACCCTCGCCGCGACCACCCCGTCCCCGTTCGGCCCGCAGCGGCACGGCCGCCCCTTCGAGGCCCCCGACAAGGACGAGACGCCGGACAGCGAGGGCACCCCGACGACGCGGATCGACCTCGACGGCCTCGCCGACCGCATCGTGCCCTTCCCGGTCGAGGCCGCCCGCTACTCCAACCTGCGTGCCGCCCGCGACGGCGTGCTGTGGCTGCGCCACCCGGTGCGCGGTGTCCTCGGCGCCGGCCGCGCCACGCCCGACGACCCCGACCCCAAGACCGAACTCGAGCGCTACGACCTCGCCCAGCAGCGCATCGAGCACCTCGCCGCGGACGCCGACCACTTCGAGGTCAGCGGCGACGGCAAGCGGGTCCTGCTGTGGACCGACGGCAAGCTGAAGGTCGTGCCCAGCGACCGGCGCGCCTCCGGCGACGAGGACAGCGACTCCAACATCACCGTCGACCTGGGCCGGGTCCGGCAGAGCGTCGACCCGGCCGCCGAGTGGCGGCAGATGTACGAGGAGACCGGCCGCATCATGCGGGACCAGTTCTGGCGGGCCGACATGAGCGGCGTCGACTGGGACGGCGTCCTCGACCGCTACCGCCCCGTCCTGGAGCGCGTCGCCACCCACGACGACCTGATGGACCTGCTGTGGGAGGTGCACGGCGAGCTCGGCACCTCGCACGCCTACGTCGTGCCGAACGGCGGCCACGGCCACGGCCCCCGCCAGGGCCTGCTGGGCGCCGACCTCTCCCGCCACGAGGACGGCGGCTGGCGCATCGACCGCATCCTGCCCTCGGAGACCTCCGACCCCGACGCGCGCAGCCCGCTGGCCGCGCCGGGTGTCGCGGTGCGCGCCGGGGACGCGATCGTCGCGGTGGGCGGCATCCCGGTCGACCCGGTCACCGGCCCGGGTCCGCTCCTGGTGGGCACCGCGGGCAAGCCGGCCGAGCTGACGATCTCCCCGTCCGGCGGGGGAGAGGCGCGCCACGCGGTCGTGGTGCCGCTCGCCGACGAGGAACCGCTGCGGTACCACGCCTGGGTCGCCGACCGCCGCGCCTACGTCCACCAGCTCTCCGGCGGCCGGCTCGGCTACCTCCACGTGCCCGACATGCAGGCGCCCGGCTGGGCCCAGATCCACCGCGACCTGCGCGTGGAGGTGGCCCGCGAGGGCCTCGTCGTCGACGTCCGCGAGAACCGCGGCGGCCACACCTCGCAGCTGGTCGTGGAGAAGCTGGCCCGGCGGATCGTCGGCTGGGGCGTGCCCCGCGGCATGCGGCCCTACAGCTACCCGCAGGACGCGCCCCGGGGCCCCGTGGTCGCCGTCGCCAACGAGTTCTCCGGCTCCGACGGCGACATCGTCAACGCGGCCATCAAGGCGCTGGGCCTCGGGCCCGTGGTCGGCACCCGCACCTGGGGCGGTGTCATCGGCATCGACAGCCGCTACCACCTGGTCGACGGCACCCTGATCACCCAGCCGAAGTACGCGTTCTGGCTGGAGGGTTACGAGTGGGCCGTGGAGAACCACGGCGTCGACCCGGACGTGGAGGTCGTGCAGCGCCCCCAGGACTACGCGGCGGGCCGCGACAGACAGCTGGACGAGGCCGTGCGCATCGCCCTGGCCGCCCTGGAGGAGACCCCGGCGAAGACCCCGCCGCCGCTGCCCTAGCAGCCGTCGCTTCCCCAGCGGCGGAGGACGGCGCAGGAAGCGGACGGCAGGCACAGGAAGACAACGGCACCAGAAGACAACGGCACCAGAAGACAACGGCACCAGAAGACAACGGCACCAGAAGACAACGGCACCAGAAGACAACGGCACGAGAAGAGAACGGCACAAGAAGACAACGGCACAGGGCGAGCCGGGCGGCGCACGGGCGCCGCTCGGTACCATGCCCTGGACGAAGATCGCCACCGCCGGGAGGAAGCCCATGGCAGGGGAACCGCAGGACGACTGCCTGTTCTGCAAGATCGTCGCAGGTCACGTCCCCGCGACGGTCGTCCGCGAGACCGACACCACGGTCGCCTTCCGCGACATCAACCCCCAGGCGCCCACCCACGTCCTGGTGATCCCGAAGGCCCACTACAAGGACGCCGCGACGCTCGCCGCGGCCGCCCCCGAGCTCGCCGCGGACGTGCTGCGCGAGACCCAGGCGGTCGCCGACGAGGACAAGCTCGACAGCTACCGCGTCGTCTTCAACACCGGCCACGGCGCCGGCCAGACCGTGTGGCACGCCCACGCGCACGTCCTCGGCGGCCGCGGTCTCGAGTGGCCCCCCGGGTAGGCCGCCGTGTCCGTCCGTGAACTCGTCGTCCTCGGCACCGCCAGCCAGGTCCCCACCCGGCACCGCAACCACAACGGCTATCTGCTGCGCTGGGACGGCGAGGGCATCCTCTTCGACCCCGGCGAGGGCACCCAGCGGCAGATGCTGCGCGCCGGGGTCGCCGCGCACGACATCCACCGCATCTGCGTCACCCACTTCCACGGCGACCACTCCCTCGGCCTCGCCGGGGTGATCCAGCGCATCAACCTGGACCGGGTGCCGCACGGGATCACCGCGCACTACCCGCGTTCCGGCCGGCGCTTCTTCGAACGGCTGCGGTACGCCACCGCCTACCGTGAGACCGTCGGCCTCACCGAGGCCCCGGTGCACGCCGACGGCCCGCTCGCCCAGACACCGGCGTACACGCTTCAGGCCCGCAGGCTCTCGCACCCCGTCGAGTCCTACGGCTACCGGCTCCTCGAGCCCGACGGTCGCCGGATGCTGCCCGAACAGCTCGCCGCACACGGCATCACGGGCCCGGACGTGGGCCGCATCCAGCGCGAGGGGTCCCTGCGCGGAGTGCCGCTGGAGGCCGTCAGCGAGGTGCGGCGCGGGCAGCGGTTCGCGTTCGTCATGGACACCCGGATGTGCGACGCGGTGCACGCCCTCGCCGAGGGCTGCGACATGCTGGTCATCGAGTCCACCTTCCTCGACGAGGACGCGGCACTGGCCGAGGAGCACGGTCATCTGACGGCCGGGCAGGCGGCGCGGGCGGCACACGAGGCCGGCGTGCGGCACCTGGTCCTCACCCACTTCAGCCAGCGCTACACCGACTCCGACGAGTTCGAGCGGCAGGCCCGGGCGGCGGGCTTCGAGGGGGAGCTGACCGTGGCCCACGACCTGCTGCGAGTGCCTCTCCCGAAACGCCGGTGAACCGGCCGTACGATGCTGTGATGCCCCTGCCGAAAGCCGAACTGCACCTCCACGTCGAAGGCACCCTGGAGCCCGACCTGGCCTTCGAGCTGGCCGCGCGCAACGGCGTGGAACTGCCGTACCCGGACACCGGCGCCCTGCGCGACGCCTACCGGTTCGAGGACCTGCGGTCCTTCCTGGACCTGTACTACGCGCTCATGGCCGTACTGCGCACCGAGCGGGACTTCGAGGACCTGGCGAACGCCTATCTGGCCCGGGCCGCCGCGCAGGGCGTGCGGCACGCGGAGATCTTCTTCGACCCGCAGGCCCATACGGCCCGGGGCGTGGAGATGGGCACGGTCGTCGAGGGGCTGTGGCGGGCGCTGGGCCGCAGCGAGGAGAACCACGGCGTCTCCACCCGGCTGATCCTGTGCTTCCTGCGCGACCAGCCGGCCGAGTCGGCGCTGGAGACCCTTCGGGCCGCCCGGCCTTACCTGGACCGGATCACCGGGGTCGGGCTGGACTCGGCCGAGGCCGGGCACCCGCCGGTGGAGTTCCGCGAGGTCTACCAGGCCGCTGCCGCCCTCGGCCTGCGGCGCGTGGCGCACGCCGGTGAGGAGGGCCCGCCGGAGTACATCACCCAGGCGCTCGACGTGCTCGGCGTCGAGCGCGTGGACCACGGGCTGCGCTGCATGGAGGACCCGGCCCTGGTGGAGCGGCTGGTGCGCGAGCGCGTCCCGCTGACGGTGTGCCCGCTGTCCAACGTACGGCTGCGCGCCGTCCCCGCCCTGGAGGCGCACCCGCTGCCCGCCATGCTCGACGCGGGGCTGCTGTGCACGGTCAACTCCGACGACCCGGCCTACTTCGGCGGGTACGTGGGCGACAACTTCGACGCGGTGCGCTCGGCGCTGGGCCTGGGCGAGGAGCGGCTGCGGGAGCTGGCCCGCAACTCCTTCCTGGCGTCCTTCCTCGAGGACGACGAGGAGCGGCGCCGCCGCTGCCTGGCCGAGGTGGAGGCGTACGAGTTCTCCTAGCCGGGCGCTCCCCGGCCCCCCTGATCCTCTACTCGCCTGATCCTCTACTCTCCCCGCTCCTCCGGCTCCGCCGCGGCGCGCAGTTCGCCGGCCGCCTCGCGGTAGGCCCGCGCGGCCCGTGCGAAGTAGTCGAAGAGCACGTCGAGCTGCTCGGCCGAGTAGCCGCCGAGGATCTCCGCGATCCGCCGCCGGGCGGGGGCCATGACGCGGTCCAGGCCGGCGGGCTCGCCGAGCGGCTCCACGATGACCCGGCGCCGGTCCCCGGGGTCGGGGGTGCGGCGGACGTAGCCCGCCCGTTCCAGCCGGTCGACCAGGCGGGTGGTCGGTCCCGTGGTCAGGCCGGTGCGCCCGCCCAGCTCGCCGGGGGTCATCGGCCCCTCCAACTGGAGGATGTTGAGCGCGTACAGATCGGTGGCGCCGAGCTCGCAGGCCCGGGCGCTCGCGTGCGCGTGCATCAGGACCGCGCTCAGATAGCGGCGGTAGACCTCACTCGCGTCGGATCCCGTCGGCGGCGTTGACACGGGGTGCCCCTCTCCCTAATCTCTTCTTCAAAGAAGAGAAATCTTCCATGAAGATACTTCACTGGAGAAGTTACCATGAGGGGGCCATCATGACCGCCACGCGCGCGGCGGACGCCGCCGCCATCCGTACCCTGCTGGAGGAGAGCCGTGCCGCCTGGGACCGGGGCGACGGGGCGGCGTACGGCGGGTGCTTCACCCGCGACGCCACGGACGTGACCTACGCCGGCACCGTCTATCGCGGCGGGGCGGAGATCGGACGCGCCCACCAGGCCCTGTTCGACGGGTTCCTGAAAGGGAGCCGGCTGACGGTGGAGATCGACGAGATCCGCTTCCACGGGACCGGCACGGCCGTCGTCGTCACCCGCGGCGAGGCCGGCAAGGGCCGGCCGAGGCGCCTGGGCAAGGTCGCCACGTACACGGTGGTCCGCGAGGACGACGGGCGGTGGCGGATCGCCGCCGTGCAGAAGACCCGGCGGCGGCGCCTGCTGGAGGCCGTCTCCTTCCGCTTCCAGCCCGCGACCAGGCCCGCGACCCGGCCCGCCGTCCACTGAACGCCGTGCCGGCAGCCGTTCGGGCCCTGTCGGCACCGTCCGGAGCCGTGCCGGCAGCCGCTCCGGCCGCAGCGGTCGCGTCGGCCGCGGGAGCCGCCCCGTCCGGGGCGGGCGCGCGGCGCCGTCCGGCGTGACGGCCGACCCCTTGTCGGCGCTCTGGTGCACACTGGCCTGATCCGCACCATGCCAGGGAGCGCACCGTGACCGCGTCCACCACGCCCGCCGGGAAGGGGCCGCACGACCCGCAGGACCAGGAGTACCCGCAACCCGACGACCCGCGGGGCCCGGAGGCCGAGTACCCCCAGGACCGCGAGTACATCGTCGGCGCGCCGCACACCCCCGTCCCGCCGCAGGTCGACCCGCTGGCCGCGCTGCGCACGCCGGACGACCCGCCCTGCGACGTCTACCTCACGGGCACCGTCTTCCTCGACATCGTCTTCACCGGGCTCGACTCGGCCCCGGTCCGCGGGACCGAGTCCTGGGCGCGCGGGATGGGTTCGAGCCCCGGCGGCGTGGCGAACATGGCGACCGCGCTGGCCCGTCTCGGCCTGCGCACCTCCCTGGCGGCCGCGTTCGGCGACGACCACTACGGGGAGTACTGCTGGGACGCGCTCGAGCAGGGCGAGGGCATCGACCTCACCCCGTCGCGCACCGTCCCCGGCTGGCACTCGCCGGTCACCGTCTCCATGGCGTACGAGGGGGAGCGCACCATGGTCTCCCACGGCCACGAACCGCCCCCCGAGGAGCCCGCACCCGACTGCCCGCCCCGCGCGCGGGCCGCCGTCGCCTCACTGACGCCGGGCCGCAGCGCCCCCTGGATCGCGGAGGCGGCACGCAGGGGCACCCGGATCTTCGGCGACGTCGGCTGGGACGAGACCGGCGCCTGGGACCTGGCCGGCCTGACCGACCTTCAGCACTGCGAGGCGTTCCTGCCCAACGCCGAGGAGGCGATGCGCTACACGGGCACCGGCTGCCCGCGCAGCGCCGCGCACCGGCTCACCGAGTACGTCCCGGTCGCCGTGGTGACCCTCGGCGCCGAGGGCGCCTACGCGGTCGACCGGCGCACCGGGGAGACCGCCGAGGTGCCCGCGATCGCCGTGGAGGCGCTCGACCCGACCGGCGCGGGCGACGTGTTCGTGGCCGGGTTCGTCACCGGCTCGCTCGCCGGCTGGCCGCTGGCCGACCGGCTCGCCTTCGCCGGGCTCACCGCGGCGCTGTCGGTGCAGGAGTTCGGCGGCTCGCTGTCGGCGCCCGGCTGGTCGGAGATCGCGGCCTGGTGGCGCCGGGTGCAGTCGGTGCCGGGCCAGGACCCGGCGGCCCTGCGCCGGTACGCGTTCCTGGAGGGCCTGGTGCCGGAGGCCGACGTGGAGCCCTGGCCGCGGCGCAGGGCGGTGCCGACCATCGGCTTCGGCAGGTCGGCGTGACCGGGCGGCGGTCCTGGCGTCCGGGGGGCGGGGTGTTCGGTCGTTCGGGGGCCGGGGTGTTCCGGCGTCCGGGGGGCGGGGTGTTCGGTCGTTCGGGGGCCGGGGTGTTCCGGCGTCCGGGGGGCGGGGTGTTCGGGCGTTCGGTGGCCGGGGTGTTCCGGCGTCCGGGGGGCGGGGTGTTCGGGCGTTCGGTGGCCGGGGTGTTCCGTTGTCCGGCGAGCGGGTCGTTCCGCCGTACGGCGCGCGGGTCGTTCTCCTGCGCGGCGGCTGCCGGCCGCCCGTTCCTCATACGCGGCTGAGACCCGCCCGGACCCCGGCCCCGACGTGCGCCCGGGCCGGGGTCCGCCATTGACAGCTGACTTTTCCTGCTCGACCATCGGCGGAATCAAGCACGTTTTTGCAAGCCTTCCCGACCTCCTCCGTCGAAGGACATGCGCCGTGCGCAGACCATTACGCAGCTCCCGGGTGCTTCTCGCCGCCCTGTGCCTGGCCCTCGCCCTCCCCGTCGCCCTCGCCGCACCGCAACGGGCCACCGCGCAGCCGGAGAACCCGCCGGCCCCCCACGGCCCGCGCCTCACCCGCTCCGCGGCCGCACTCACCCTCACGGTCCCCCGCGGCCGCGGAACCCCCGGGTACGCACTGCGCGTGACGACCGGTCAACTCGCCCTCGTCACCCTCCGCTCCGGCGCCACGGTCCTGGCCACCGCCCCCGCCGGCACCGGCGCCCTGCGCTTCCGCGCCGCCGGCGTCTGGCAGTACGCCACCCGGGTCACCGACTGGAGCTGGCGGGACGGCACGCTCACCCTCAGCGCCGCCACGACGCTGCCCGGCACCACCGTGGAGGCCCGCCTCACCCCGTCCGCCGACCGCTACCAACTCGACTGGCAGGTCGGGGGAGTGGTGCCCGAGCGCCTCGGGCTCGCCTACGACCTCCGGTCCGCCGGCCACTGGTACGGCCACGGCGAGACGCAGACCCCGCACGGCGGCCCCGCCACCGACCAGCCGTGGCCGCTCGACAGCGGCCAGGTCGTCCACCCCTCCTTCGGCCCGGCCTCCTACTACATGATCGACCCCTTCTGGTACACCTCGTCCGCCACCGGGGTGCGCGTGGACACCGGGCACGTGATGGACGTGGCGATCAACCGGAACGGGGACGGGCTCGCCCGCCTCGACGTCGACTCCCCGCGGACCGACCCCTACCGGGCCACCGTCTTCGTCGAGTCCACCCCCCGGGAGGTCTACCGCGACTACGTGGGCCTCGTCGGCGTACCGGCCAAGTCCGACGCCGGCTACCGCCAGTTCGCCGAGCCGGTGTGGAACTCCTGGGCGCAGTTCTACACCCACGTCGACCAGGCCAAGCTCCTCGACTACGCCCAGGACCTGCACGACAACGGCCTCACCGGGCACACCCTCCAGCTCGACGACAAGTGGGAGTCGAACTACGGGAACATGACCTTCGACCCGACGGCCTACCCCGACCCCGCCGCCATGTCCCGCCGCATCCACGAACTCGGCTTCGGCTTCGGCCTCTGGGTCACCCTGTGGATCAACCTCGACTCCGACCAGTACCGTTACGCGGCCGACCACGGCTACCTGCTCGCCGACGCGGCGAACCCCGCCCGGCCCTGCCGGGTCACCTGGTGGAACGGCACGGCCGGCATCGTCGACCTCGCCAACCCCGGCGCCAGGGCCTGGTACGAGGGCCGCCTCCGCGCGCTGATGGACGCCTACGACGTCGACGGCCTGAAGTTCGACACCCGCTTCTTCGACGAGCGCTGCGCCCCCTCGCCGGGGTACCGGCCCACCGACTACCAGCGCCTGGGCGCCCGGCTCGCCGACGAGTACGACCTCCAGGGGGTCGGCATCCGCGTCCACTGGAGCGAGGCGGCGCACCAGGCCGGCTTCGTCACCCGGCAGGTGGACAAGGGCACCGGCTGGAACTCCCTGCGCGCCTCGGTCACCCAGAACCTCGCCATCTCCACGATCGGCTACCCCTTCGTCACCACCGACATGATCGGCGGGTCCAGCGGCCAGCCGGCGCCGTCGAAGGAGGTCCTGGTGCGCTGGGCGCAGTCCGCGGCCCTGATGCCGCTGATGTACGCGTCCACGTCACCGGTCGACACGATCGACGTCACGACGGGCCGGAAGGTGGTGTACGACGCGGAGACGATCGCCCTCTACCGCGAGGCCGTCGGCCGGCACGCGCGGCTCGCGCCCTACATCTGGGACCAGGTGCGGCGGACGCTGCGGACCGGCGATCCGATCATGCGGCCGCTGTTCTTCGACTTCCCGGAGGACGCGGCGGGGTACACGATCACCGACGAGTGGATGCTGGGGCCCGCCCTGCTGGCGGCGCCACAGCTGGGGGACGCGGGCGTCCGTGACGTCCACCTGCCGCCGGGCCGGTGGTACGACGTGGCCCGTCACCGGGTGGTGTCCGGCGGGCGTACGGTGCGGGCGTATCCCACGCCGTTGGGCGTGAGCCCTGTCTTCGTGCGGGTCGGGGCGGAGGGGGCGGAGGGGGTGGTCAGGGCGCTGGGCGGTTCCCGGGGCTCCGCCCCGGGGGCCCCGGCGGGGGCTGTGCCCCCGCGCCCCCGTTCGCCTTTGCCCACCCGCCCGCCCGACTCGGTGGGGTGAGGGGTCACCGTCCCTGGGGCTCCGCCCCAGACCCCGGGCGGGGGCTGCGCCCCCTGCACCC
>NZ_JBJDQT010000040.1:0-59285 GCF_044903565.1 Streptomyces sp. NPDC004065
TCCGTGCAGCGCAACGGGGAGCCGGTGCAGTGGCAGACCGGGCCGGTGGTGTGGGGCACGCCCGGCACCAACGGCCAGCACGCCTACTTCCAGCTCATCCACCAGGGCACCAAGCTGATCCCGGCCGACTTCATCGGCTTCGCCAACCCGGTGGCCGAGCTGAGCGGGGAACTCAAGGCGCAGCACGACCTGCTGATGGCCAACTTCTTCGCGCAGACGCAGGCGCTGGCGTTCGGCAAGACGCCCGAGGAGGTGCGGGCGGAGGGGGTGCCCGAGGAGCAGGTGCCGCACCGCACCTTCCACGGCAACCACCCCACCACCACCGTCCTCGCCACCGAGCTGACCCCGTCGGTCCTGGGGCAGCTGGTCGCGCTCTACGAGCACAAGGTGTTCGTGCAGGGCGCGGTGTGGAACATCGACTCCTTCGACCAGTGGGGCGTCGAGCTGGGCAAGGTGCTCGCCAAGCGCGTCGAGCCCGCGCTCACCGAGGGCGCCGACGTGCCCGGTCTCGACCCGTCCACCGCCGCCCTCGTGGCCGCCTACCGCACCCTGAGGAAGTGAACTGACATGGCAGCAATGCAGTTGGGCCTGGTCGGCCTCGGCAAGATGGGCGGCAACATGCGGGAGCGGCTCCGCAACGCCGGCCACACCGTGGTCGGATACGACCGCAACCCGGAACTGTCCGACGCGGACGGCCTGCCGGACCTGGTCGGCCGGCTGGACGGGCCGCGCACGGTGTGGGTGATGGTGCCGGCCGGCGCCGCGACCCAGGGCGTCATCGACGAGCTGGCGACCCTGCTCGAACCCGGCGACCTGGTTGTGGACGGCGGCAACTCCCGCTGGACGGACGACGAGCGGCACGCCAAGGAGCTCGGCGCCAAGGGCATCGGCTTCGTCGACGCGGGCGTCTCCGGCGGCG
Source organism: Streptomyces sp. NPDC004065 (assembly GCF_044903565.1). NCBI lineage: Bacteria > Bacillati > Actinomycetota > Actinomycetes > Kitasatosporales > Streptomycetaceae > Streptomyces > Streptomyces sp. NPDC004065. The sequence continues at coordinate 920 of NZ_JBJDQT010000040.1, forward strand.
TGTGGGGCCTGAAGAACGGCTACGCCCTGATGGTGGGCGGCGACAAGGAGCACGTGGACCGGCTCAGGCCCGTCTTCGAGGCGCTCAAGCCCGAGGGCCCCTACGGGTTCGTCCACGCGGGCAGCGTGGGCGCGGGCCACTTCGCCAAGATGGTCCACAACGGCATCGAGTACGCGATGATGCAGGCGTACGCCGAGGGCTGGGAGCTGCTGGAGAAGGTCGAGTCGGTGGACAACGTCCGCGAGGTCTTCCGCTCCTGGCAGGAGGGCACCGTCATCCGCTCCTGGCTGCTCGACCTCGCCGTCGACGCGCTGGACGAGGACGAGCACCTGGACAAGCTGCGCGGCTACGCGGAGGACTCCGGCGAGGGCCGCTGGACGGTGGAGGCCGCCATCGACAACGCCGTACCGCTGCCCGCGATCACGGCCTCGCTGTTCGCCCGGTTCGCCTCCCGGCAGGAGGACTCCCCGCAGATGAAGATGGTCGCCGCACTGCGCAACCAGTTCGGCGGCCACGCCGTGGAGTCGGCGAAGAAGGACTGACCGCGCGCCGCTGGCACCGGGCGGGGTTCCGAGGGCCCCCGCCCGGCGCCACCCGGCCGCTTCGATGCCCCCCGGCCGGTCCTGGCGCCTCGTGCGGCCCACCGCTTCCGCCACTGCTTCCTCTGCCCTCACGAGTTCTACAATCACGAGCCCGCAACCGCACTCCCGGCCCGAGGAACGTGATGACCAGCGTCGACGAACCGGCACGTCACGGCGGGCGCGGCCATGACTCCGCGCGCACCCGTGCGGACATCCTCGACGTGGCCACGCAGGAGTTCGCACGGGCCGGCTACGACGGCGCCCGGGTGGACGAGATCGCCGCGCGCACCCGCACCACCAAGCGGATGATCTACTACTACTTCGGCGGCAAGGAGCAGCTGTTCACGGCCGTCCTCGAGCGGGCCTACGGCGTCCTCCGGGACGCCGAGCGCCGGCTGGACGTCGAGCACCTCGACCCGGTCGCGGCCGTCCGGCGGCTGGCCGGGCTGATCTTCGACCACCATGAGCGGCATCCGGACTTCATCCGCCTGGTCAGCATGCAGAACCTGCGCGGCGCCGACCATGTGGCGGCCGCCGCGCGCCTGTCCAGGATCGGCCCGCCCACCCTCGAGGTGATCCGCCGGACGCTGGAGGAGGGGCAGCGGTCGGGCGTGTTCCGCGGCGACGTGGACGCCGTCGACCTGCACGCGGTGATCAGCTCCTTCTGCTTCTTCCGGATCGCCAACCGGCGCACCTTCGGCGCCCTGTTCGGCCGCGACCTCGCCGACCCCGCCCGGCGCGAGCACTACCGCACGATGCTCGGCGACCTGGTGATCGCCTATCTGACCGCGAAGCCGCCGGCGGACTGAGCCGGCGGACTGAGCCAGTGGAGGACTGAGCCCCCGCCGGGCCGGTCAGGCGCCGTCGCCCGCGGCGTCCCGGCTCGCGTGGCCGGTGACCGCCGCGTCGAGGAGCGGTCCGAGTTCCCGGGCCACGGTCGTCAGGGGCCGTACGCTTCCCTCCGCGCGGGCCATGATGATCGCGCCCTCCAGGGAGCTGATCATCAGCGTGGCGAGGGCGTCGGCGCGCTCGCCCGGCACGCCCATCCCGGTCAGGGCCCCGGCCACCGCCCCGCGCCAGCTCTCGAACGCGGCCCCGGTCGCCTCGCGGGCCGAGGTCCCGGAGGAGGCGCAGTCCACGGTCGCGGCCGCGACCGGACAGCCGGCCAGGGAACCGGCCGTCTCGTACTCCTCGGTCCACTGCCGGACCATGGCGGCGAACAGGCCGCTCGGCGTCGGCTCGGCCATGCCCGCCACGAAGCGCGCCACGCGCCGGCCCGCGTACCGCCCCGCCCACGCCACCGCCTCGCTGACCAGCTGCTCCTTGCCGCCCGGGAAGTAGTGCTGGAGCGAGCCGCGGGGCGCCTGCGCATGGGCGGCGACGTCCCGCATGCCGGTGGCGCCCACGCCGTCGCGCCGGATCAGCTGCGCCGCGCTGAAGACCATCCGCTCGCGCGGCCCCCGCTGGGACTCGCTCATGCCCTCTCCTCCCGCTTCCGCCGCCTCCCACCGTATGACTCCGGTCATAAGGACGGCTACTATGACGAGCGTCATAGCCGTACGACCGCGTCGCCGCGCGCCGGCGGTGAGGAGGTTCCCGGGATGGACGTCGGCTTCATCGGTCTCGGAGTCATGGGCGCACCCATGGCGCTCCGGCTCGCCCGCGCGGGCACCGGTCTCATCGTGTGGAACCGCACCGCCGCGAGAGCGGAGCCGCTGCGCGCGGCCGGCGCCGAGGTGGCGGCGGAGGCGGCCGAGGTGTTCGAACGGGCGGACGTGGTGCTGCTGATGGTGGCCGACGAGCGGGCCACGGACGCCGTACTCGGCCGGGGCGGGCCCGGCTTCGCCGCGCGGGTGAGCGGCCGGACGGTGGTCCACATGGGCACCACCTCACCGGAGTACTCCCGCTCGCTGGAGGCCGACGTCCTCTGCGTGGGCGGGCGTTACGCCGAGGCGCCGGTGTCCGGCTCGCGCGTCCCCGCGGAGAACGGTGAGCTGGTGGCGCTGCTGGCCGGCGCCGAGGAGACCGTCGCCGCGGTGCGGCCGCTGCTGGCCCCGATGTGCCGCGAGACGTTCGTGTGCGGGCCCGCGCCCGGGGCGCTGCTGATGAAGCTGTCGGTGAACCTCTTCCTGATCACCCTGGTGACCGGGCTGACCGAGGCGTACCACTTCGCCGACCGCCAGGGCCTGGACCGCCGGCTGTTCCTGGACGTACTGGGCGCGGGCCCGATGGCCAGCGCCGTCTCCCGCATGAAGGCGCCCAAGCTGCTGGCGGGGGACTTCTCGGTGCAGGCAGGGGCGCTGGACGTCCTGAAGAACAACCGGCTGATCGCCGAGGCCGCCCGCGCGTCGGGCATCGCCTCCCCGCTGCTCGACGTGTGCCACACCCTGTTCGGCGAGACGGTCTCGCTCGGGCACGGCGCGGAGGACATGGTGGCCGTCCTGCGGGCCATCGAGGCCCGCACCGCCGCCCACCCACGCCGGGAATCGCCGGATGTCCCGGCCGAGGACCCCTAGCGCAGCAGAGGGACGATGCGGGCGGCCGGTTCGCTGCGCGGGTGCTGGTGCCCCCAGCGAAGCTGCTGGTAGAGGGCGGCGTAGGCGGCCGCCATCCGATCGGTGTCGAAGTGACGGTGGACTCGTCCTCGGCAGGCGACGGGATCCAGCCGGTCCACCGAGCCGATCGCCTGGGCCAGTTCGGCGGGGTGATCACAGATGAAGCCGGTGACGCCTTCCTCGACGATCTCGGGCACCGATCCACGGCGGAGTGCGACGACCGGCGTGCCGCAGGCCATCGCCTCGATCATCACCATCCCGAAGGGTTCCTCCCACTGGATCGGGAACAGCAGGCAGCGGGCGCTCGCCAGGAGGTCCAGCTTGGTGCGCTGGTCGGCCTCCCCGACCCAGCGCACGTCATCGCCCGTCCGGGGCCGGAGCTCCCCCTCGATGTAGGGCTGCTCGGCGGGGTCGTTGCGGGAGCCGGCGACGGTGATCGGCAGCCCTGCCTCCCGGGCCGCGTCGATGGCCAGATGGACACCCTTGTCCGCGGCGATCCGGCCGAGGAACAGCACGTGGTCCCCCTTGCGGTCGCGGTAGGGATAGTGGGCGGTGCGCAGCGCGTTGTGCACCTGTCCGGACCAGAGGATGTCCGGAGCCTGTGCCTGCTGCGCGCGCGAGAGCGCCACCATGTGCACGGTGTCGCCGAGCGCCCGGTAGTAGCGGCCCGTCTCCCCGGTCACGGGGCCGTGCGCGGTGACCACGGTCGGCGCCCGGCGCTGCCCGGCCTGGAGCGGACCCACCGTGCTGTGGTCGTGGATCACATCGGAGTCGAGGGAACGCAGCACGCGCGCCGCACGCGCGGCGTGCAGGACCTCCGGGCCGGAGTTCCCCAGCCTCTGCGAGCCGGCGGGACTGTCGTCCGTGGCGATGAAGCGGCCCTTGGTCCCGTTGCGGCCCACTCCGATGACGGTCACCCGGTGCCCCAGTTCGACGAGGCCGTCGACCAGCTCGGCGCACATCGCCTCGATCCCGCCGTAGGCCACGGGCGGCAGGGCGAACCAGGGCGTGGTGATCATGGTGATGTCGAGCGGTGCATTCGGGCTCATGGGGTCCGCCCTCGGGGTGATCCGGGAGCCGACGGCATGTCCGGGCCGGGGTGCTGCTCGTGGTGGTTGGGCGCGGGAGAAGGCGGACGGCGAGGCTGGTGCACGATCTCCACGTCGTCGGGCAGCCCGCTGATGCGGGTGGACGCCCCGTCGACCTCCAGTTCCACGCGCCGACCGGCCAGCGGGATGTTGTGAATGGACAGGTGTCCGTAGCGGGCGGGCCAGGCCGGCGCCACCCATACCTGGCCGTGCGACATCCACGGATCGATGCGCAGCAGCGCCCGCATCAACTGGACCGGAGTGGCGGCGGCCCAGGCCTGCGGGGAGCAGGAGGTGGGATACGGCACCGGCGCGTCGTACTCGCCGCGGTCGAAGCCGCAGAACAGCTCGGGCAGCCGGCCGCCGAAGGTCTCGGCGGCGTCGAGGATGCCGGTGGCCACCCGCTGGGCCTGGTCGACGAACCCGTAGCGCATCAGCCCGGTGGCCAGGATCGCGTTGTCGTGCGGCCACACCGACCCGTTGTGGTAGCTCATCGGGTTGTACGCACCCATCGTCGTGGCCAGGGTGCGCACCCCCCAGCCGGTGAACATCTCCGGGGACAGCAGCCGTTCGGCCACCCGCTCGGCCTTGTCGCGGTCCGCGATCCCTGTCCACAGGCAATGGCCCATGTTCGAGGCCAGCGCGTCGATGGGGCGCTTGTCGCGGTCGAGACCGACGGCGTACCAGCCCCGCTCGGGCAGCCAGAACCTCTCGTTGAAGGCTTCCTTCAGCGCGGCGGCCCGACCGCACCAGTGCTCGACGGCCTTGAGGTCACCGGCCTCGTGAGCGAAGTGCGACCGGACGACGTAGGCCGCGTAGACGTAGCTCTGCACCTCGCACAGGGCGATCGGCGGCTCGGCGAGGCTGCCGTCGGCGAAGTTGACACCGTCGTAGGAGTCCTTCCAGCCCTGGTTGAGCAGACCGTTGCCGGTCATGCGCTGGTATTCGACGAAGCCGTCACCGTCTCGGTCGCCGTACTTCTCGACCCACTCGAGCGCTCGGTCGGCGTTCGGCAGCAGCGCCTCGACGGCCTCGGGGGATATGCCCCAGCGGCTCAGCTCACCGAGGACCATGACGAACAACGGTGTGGCGTCGGCGGTCCCGTAGTACGCGCTGCCGCCGCCGCGGGCCAGCGGGAAGTCCAGGCCGAAGCGCGTCTCGTGCAGTATGCGTCCCGGCTGTTCCTCGGTGGCGGGGTCGACCACCCGGCCCTGGGCCCGCGCCAGCGTCTGCAGGGTCCCCAGGGCCAGGTTCTGGTCCAGGGACAGGGCCATGTAGGAGGACAGCAGGGAGTCCCGGCCGAACAGGGCCATGAACCAGGGCGCGCCGGCGGCCACTGCCGTGTCCTCCGGGTGGGCCGGATCGAAGATGCGCAGCCCGCCCAGGTCCTCCAGGCTGCGCCGCATCGTCCGGTGCAGTTCCGGGTCCTCGATCTTCGTGATGCGCGGAGTGTTCTCGCGCCAGGCACGCAGGCGGCGCGCCGGCGCGGACTCGGCCGGCTCCACGCCCACCGGGAAGACGCCGACGGCGTGCTCCTGGTCGACGCTGGGCCGCACCAGCAGCGTGGTGCGCCACTGGCCGCGGGCCGGCACCTCGGCCCGGAAGTCCAGGCCGTCCGGGCGGGCGCGGGCGCCCTCGCTCTCCACCCGTACGCCGCGCCATGCCGAACCGGAGCGGAGGTCGAACTCCAGGACCGAACCGTCGGGCCTGGCCGTCACCTCGCCCTGCCGGCGTACTCGGCTTTCCTTGACGGCGAAGAGGTCGGCGAAGTCCGCGCCGATGTCCAGGGACACCGCCACGGTCATCGCTCGTGGGCTCAGGTTGCGCACCTTCAGGTCCTCGCGCATCCCCTCACCCACGTAGCGTGTGCGCTCCACCAGCAGTTCGCTCTGCGAGCCGTGGGGTGGCACGCGGGCCAGGAACGTCGTCCGGTAGGGGTCGTGGGACATCACGGTCAGATGGTGCGGGCGGACGCCGTCCACCCGCACCTGCCAGTCGGAGATGACCCGCATGTCCCGGAAGAACAGACCCTGCGGGACCTCGGCCGCCATGTCACCGGAGGCGCTGGAGACGCAGAACGTCGGCCCCTCGACCAGGGTGACGGTGGCCGGGGTGAGCAGGGCCGGTTCGCTTTCCTCGACGACCGTGCCGGTCTCCTCGGTCATGTCGCCTCCCTAGCCCCTGGCGTCGACGAGCTCGCCGAACTCCGTGGGCAGCTGGGCCAGTACATGACGGAACTCGCCGCCGCTGACCGCGTCGCGCAGGGTGCTCAGTTCGGCACGCACTCCCTCGCGGGCCTCGTCCGGGCTGAGGCCTGAACGCCGGCTCACCCGGTCGACGAACTCCTCCAGTCCGAAGCCCTCCGCCTCCGGTGTCGGGGAGATGAGGGGTGTCTTGAGCGGCTTGGGCAGCTCCGACGCGAGATCGTCCGCCTCGCCCTTGGTGAGCCGCTCGGCCAGGGTCTCCAACGTCGCATGGGTGAGGGTCTCCGCCTTGTCCCGGGGGACGTGGGAACGCCGGGACACCGTGTCGATGAAGTCTTCGTAATCCATGAGCTGTCTCCTCGTGTTCTCGTCGCCCTGTCCCGCTGCTCTCGTTCCGGGAAGGGGGTCCCGGGGCACCGGACCCGGCAGGGAGCGCCCGCATGTGACCCGGCCGGGTCACACGCGGGCCACGTTCCGGTAGAGCGAGATCTGCTGCAGCAGTTGACGGTCGTCCAGGAAGTTGTCCCTGACCCGGCACCGGGCACCGGCCCCCAGTGCGCCCGCCAGGCAGCGATCACCCACCAGACTGCTCGTCTGCGCGGCGAAGGACACGCCGTCGCTGGGATCGTCGAGCAGAATGCCGTGGACTCCGTCCTCGATCTGGTCACGGATGCCACCGACGGCGCTGGCGACGACCGGGCGTCCCTTCCACATGGCCTCCGTGACGGTGAGGCCGAATCCCTCCGCCAGGCTCTTCTGTGTCACCACCGCCGCCGAGCACTGCAGGGCATTGACGATCACCGCGTTCTCCTCCGAATCGGCCATCGGCAGGCAGGCCAGGTGCGCCCGAGCACGCACCTGATCCGGCAGCCGGTGCCACAGCGCCTCGCATTCCGCGAAGACCCGCCCGCCCTCGGGATCGTCGGTGACACCGGTGACATCCGGGCCCACCAGGGCCAGGTGGGCCCCGTCCAGGCTGTCGCCGGCCTCGGCGAACGACGTCAGCACGCCGGCCATGTCCTTCAGCGGGTCCCAGCGGGAGACCTGCACGATGAGCGGCGCGTCAGCGGGTGGTGGCGAGGCGCTGCACAGGCAGGTCGAGTTCCGCCGTACCCGGCCCACCGAACCGTCGCCTCGCCGGTAGACCGCCGGCCCGTCCCGGTCCGCGGGCGCGCGCAGACCGACCCGGCTCACGATGGCCGCGGCCGCCGAGGGGGTCAGGGGCCAGTTCTTGGCCGACAGGGGGTCGATCGACGGCCGGATCACGGCGACCCGCCGCCCGGCGAGCCAGCCGGGAACGTACTGCTCCCGGGAGAACACGTAGGCATCGGCCGTCTCCAGCCAGGGGCGCAGGAACGCCCACGCCCGGTCGGTGTACGCGTTGGGGTCGTCCGTGCCGACATGGCACCGCCAGACCACCCGCGCCCCGGCTTGCCGCAGGTGGGCGACGAGGCCGGCGGCCTGCGGATCGTGGAGGGTGACCACGTCTCCCGGCCGTACCGCGGACAGCAGGGCGCGTGCATTTTCCTCGCAGACGGCCGCGTAGTGCTCGGCTCCGGCCCGGTCGAGTGGGGGGCCGGAGGCGTCGGCCCCGTGCAGGAAGTGGTGCAACTGCTTGGTCAGGGCGAAGAAGGCGGGATCTCCCCGCATGGTGAACCAACGGGCGTCGAGCCCCGCACCGCGGGAGTACCGCTGCAGCCGGTGCAGCATCTCGGCCACACCGCCACCGTTCATCGTCGAGTTCACGTCGATGATCCGGCGGCCGGCGAGCGCTTCTCTCACCCCGTGGAAGGCGGTGTCCAGCTCGTCGGCCCGGGCGGGCCCGACCGTGCCGCTGAGCAGGAGCGGATCGGCGCCGGTGACGTGGGCTTCCGGCAGCACCGGTGGCGCGGCATCCGGTCCCTGGGCGAGGACGGTCAGAGGTTGTGGGGTGCCGGTGTATGCCATGGTGCCTCCGCACATCGGCCGGAGCGATCGAGGCCTCTGCCCGTTGTCGAGGCTCCGGTCACGGGCAGTCCGCCGCATGCCCCCGGCGCTACCAAAGCCGTGGAACGCGTTAGACCCGCCAGGGCGAGCGGCGGCGGGGCCCGGCGAAGGCGGGCGTCGGCCTCCGGGGCACGCCCGTGCCGATCCAGGTGCCGCTGTCGGTGCCGAAGCCCGGGACCGGGCGGGCAGCGATCACGGTGTGCCGACATGATCACGGTGTGCCGGCATGCAGAGGACAGGTTCCCCGTGCCGGGAGGGTCCGTGTCCGACGGGGGGAGGGTCCGCGGGCGGAACCGTACGGCACCCTCGGGCCCTGGGGCGGCCCGGGGGCGCCGCCCTGGACTAGCCCCCGCCGGCCCCCTCGGGAACGCCATACGCCCGCTCCACCCGCAGCCGCAGCACGAGCCGCCGGTCGCGGACCATCGCGGCGCGGAAGTCGTCCCAGTCGGGGTGCTCGCCGATGACGTCGCGGTAGAGGCGGATCAGCTCCTCGACAGTGTCGTCGTGCGGGCCGGCGGCCACCGGCGACAGCTCGGCGGTGCCCTCGGCGACCGTGTAGGCCCGGCGGTCGGGGGTGGTGACGTGGTACGACACCCGCGGGTCCCGGCGCGCGTTGCGGGTCTTGGCCCGGTCGTCCGTGACCGAGACGCGGATGACCCGCTCGTCCGGGTAGAAGGCGTGGCTGACGTTCGACAACTGCGGCCGGCCGTCCCGCTTCAGCGTCACCAGCACCCCGCCGTGCACCTCGCCCAGCAGGGACAGCAGCGCCTCCTGGCTCCGGTCGCGCCCGGCGTCCGCCGCCGGGTCGTGCGTCGTGTCGTGAGTCGTCATACCCGGCCCAACGGCCCTGGGCAAGCCGCGCATTCCCGGCCGGCCGGAGTGACCGGAAAGCGAGTAGACACTGTCTACTCGCCGGCGGTAGACAGTGTCCATGGACAACTCGGAGAAGGGGCTGCGGGAGCGGCTCGTGGACGTCGGGGTGGAACTCGTGGCCCAGGAGAGGGCGCAGGCGCTGACCCTCAGGGAGATCGCCCGCAGGGCGGGAGTGTCGCACGGGGCGCCCCGCCGCTACTTCCCCACCCATCTGGAACTGCTCTCCGCCATCGCACGCCGCGGCTTCGCCGAGCTGGGCGAGCGTACGCGGGAGCGGCTGGGCGAACCGGCGTGGGAACCAGGGCGGGAGCCGGCCGACGACACCCCGGCGGCGGCTCGCGCACGACTGGCCGGGCTGGCGCGGACCTACCTGGAGTTCGCCCTGGACAACCGCGGCATGTACGAGCTGATGTTCCGTCACGACCTGCTGGAGAGCGGCCACCTCGGCCTCCGGGACACCAGCCTGCCGCTCTTCGCCATCCTGACCGACCTGGCGGGCCGCGCCCGCCCCGGCGCCGACGCCCGCCTGCTGGCGGGCTCGTTGTGGGCGAACCTGCACGGCGTCGCACAACTGTGGAGCTGGGGCAGCCTCCAACTGGCCACCGGCGCACAGGAGCTGGATCCGTTGCTGCGTACGGTCCTGGAGACCCACCTCGGCCAGGAGGCCGGCCGATGAGCGACGAGCGGACGGCCGGGGGCAGCTCCCGACGGACGGTGGCGCTCGCGAGCAGCGTCGCCGGAGCGGTGGTGGTCGCCCTGGACGGCACGGTCCTCACCGTCGCCCAGCCCGCGCTCCAGCACGACCTGGGAGCCTCGCTCACCCAGGTGCAGTGGACGAGTACGGGGTATCTCGTCGCGGTGGCCGCCCTGCTGGTGTTCGCCGGACGTCTCGGCGACCGCTACGGGCACCGGCGGCTGTTCGTCACCGGGATGCTCGGCTTCGGGGCCGCTTCGGCCGGTGCCGCCCTGGCCCCCGGCGCCGGCTCACTGATCGGCCTGCGGGTGGCGCAGGGGGTGTGCGGGGCGCTGCTGCAACCGGCCACGCTGGGCATGCTGCGGGCAGCGTTCCCGCCCGAACGGCTGGCCGTGCCCATCGCCGTCCGCACGGCCGCCATCGCGTTGGCGGCGGCGGCCGGGCCAGTGCTGGGCGGCGCGCTGGCGACCGCGCTGGGCTGGCGTGCGGTGTTCCTGCTCAACGTCGGGCCCTGCCTCGTGTTCGGCCTGCTCGCTACGGCACTCCCCCGGCCCGGGCGGCCGCGTGCCACGGCCCGGGTGCCGCTCGGGCTGCCCGGCGCGCTGCTGCTGGCCGCCGCCCTCGGCGGGGCGGTCCACACCCTGGCCGGGCTGCCGCACCTCAGCCGGCCGGGACTCGCGGTGACCGTCCTGGCGGGGGCCGCCTTCGTGCGCCACGAGCGCCGTGCCGCACACCCCTTGCTGCCGAAGGAGGTCATCGGCTCGACGGCCGTGGCCTCGGCGCTGGGGATGCTGGTGGCCGCGTCGGCGGCTCTGTCCGGCACGCTGTTCGTCACCACCTACGTCCTCCAGGACGGCCTCGGCCTCACACCGCTGGCGACCGCGCTGCGCGCCCTGCCGCTGGCCGCGCTGATGGTGGCGGCCGCGCCGGTGTGCCCGGTCTGGCTGCGCCGCTACGGGGCCCGGCGCACCGCGGTCGCGGCGACGGCCGTACTCGCCCTCGGCGTCCTGGTCCTGGCGGGGACGACCGCCACTCCCGCCGTGTGCGGCGGGTTCGCGCTGGTCGGCGCGGGGTTCGGGACGGCGATGGTGGCGGCCACGCAGGTGATCGTACGGACCGCCGCCGTGGCCTCGGCCGGTGTGGCGGGCGGGCTTCAGCAGACCGCTATGAACGCGGGACCGGCGCTGGGCGTCGCCGCGGCGGCAACCCTGCGGGAGTCCGGCGGCCCGGCGGGGCTGCCGCTGGTGGTCCTCGGCGGAGTGGCCGCCGCGGGCGCGCTCGCCGGCCGGGCACTGCCGGGGCGCGCGGCCACGGCCGGCGGGGACCCGTCGGGCCTGGACCCGTCAGGCCACGAGCCCGCCGCTGCCGCGCGGCGTTGAGCGGAAGGGGCGACGGGCAAGGGGGCGAGGGGCCCGCCCCGCGAGCGGGCCCGCGGGCCGGGCCGGGCCTCCAGGCGGGGCTTCCCGGCCGTGCCTGAGGATCGGACCCGGAGCAGCGGGCCGGGAATCGGGCCGCCGTGGTTCCCGTACGCCGGGCGCCGGGTACCCCAGGAGCGGGACGGACCGGAGCGGGTCCACCGGGAGCTGGAGCTGGGCGGGCCGGAGCGAGTCCGCCGCGTGGTGGGGCGGAAGCGGCCGCATGCGGGCCCGTCACGCAGCCGGGCGGGCCGGGCCGGACCCGATCCGCCGGGAGCCGGGTGCGGTTCGGCGGGAGCCGGGTGTGGCAGGGGCCGGAGGTGGGTGATGGCGCGGTTGCGGCAGGACGTCGAGCCGGGTGAGGCCGGGCTGGACGGGAAGGCGCTGGGCCGCCTCGACCGGTATCTGACGGGGTGCGTCGAGGAAGGGCGCATCCCCGGGTTTCTGGTGTCGGTGGCGCGCGGCGGCCGGGTCGCGCACCTGACCACCCGCGGTCTGCGGGACGTGGCCGCCGGGCTGCCCGTGGAGAGCGACACGCTGTGGCGGATCTACTCCATGACCAAGCCGGTCACGGCGGTGGCGGCGCTGCTGCTGATGGAAGAGGGGCGGCTGTCGCCGGACGATCCGCTGGAGCGCCATCTGCCGGCCTTCGCCGATCCGCGGGTGTACGTGAACGGCTCCGGCGACCGGGTCGTCACCCGCCCCGCCGCCGGCCCCGTCCTGGTCCGGCACCTGCTCACCCACACCGCCGGGCTCACCTTCGGCTTCTACCGCACCCATCCCGTCGACGCCCTCTACCGCGCGGCCGGCCTGACCACCCCCGTGCCGCCGGGCGCCGGTCTCGCGGAGGCGGTGGAGGTGTACGCCGGGCTGCCGCTCCAGTTCGACCCGGGAACGCAGTGGAACTACTCCGTCGCGAGCAACGTCCTGGGCCGGGTGGTGGAGGTGGCCTCCGGGCAGCCGCTGGACGCCTTCTTCGCCGAACGGATCCTGCGCCCGCTCGGGATGACCGACACCGGCTTCCAGGTCACGGACGAGCAGGCGGGACGGCTGGCCGAGCTGTACGGACAGAGCGACGCCGGCGGCCTCGAGCCGATCCCCGGCCTGCCCGTGCACGGCCGCCCGCGGTTCCTCTCGGGCAGCGGCGGCCTGGTCGCCACCGCGTACGACCTGCACCGCTTCATGGAGATGCTGCGCCGGCGCGGCGAACTCGACGGCACCCGCCTGCTCGCCCCGGGCACGGTGGACCTGATGACCCGCAACCACCTCCCCGGCAACGCCGACCTGCGTTCCTTCGGCAGCCGTCCCGCCCACGACGAACCCGGCAACGACGGCGTGGGCTTCGGCTTCAACGTCTCCGTCGTCGTCGACCCCGCCCGCACCCAGGCCCCGTCCGGCCTCGGCACCTACGGCTGGAGCGGGGTGGCGACGACGACGTTCTGGGTCGACCCCGGACGCGATCTGACCTTCCAGTTCATGACCCAGGTACGGCCGAAGTCCTCGCTGCGGCTCTACCCGGAGCTCAAGCGCCTGCTGCACGAGGCGATCGTGGAGTGAGCCCGGCCCCCGCGGCTCCTCCGTCTCCCGGCGGCTCCCGCGGCTCCTGCGGCTCCGGCTCGGCTGCCCCCGTTATGCCCCCGCCCTATCCCCGTTCCGCCAGTCCCAGCTCGCGGCAGGCCCGGCGGAAGGTGTCCAGGCAGCGCGCCCACGGGCCGCCGGCGCCGTAGTCCAGCAAACCGGGGTCCAGCAGCTGGGGCAGGAGGGCGGCGGAGAAGTCGGTGCTGGACTCGCGGGGCAGCAGGGAGGGCAGGTTGTCGATGGCGATCAGGTCGAGCGGCGGCTTCTCGTGCAGCCGGCGCACGGGGTGCGTCCAGTCGGTGGTGCGGTCGTAGACGGGCAGGACGTTCAGCGGGGAGCCGACGTCGCAGGTGACGTCGCACAGGGTGCGCAGCCGGCGGTCCGGGTCGTCGAGGTCCTCCGCCCGCAGGAAGGGCGGCACCGGGCTGGTGGCCAGGACCGCGTTGACCATGACGTCGTGGTCCATCAGGGCCCGGCGGTCCAGGTCACGGGTCTCGGCCAGGTCCCAGCAGGACGGTTCCACACCCGCGGCGGCGAAGGCGACCCGGGCGCCGCGTCCGCTGCGGCCCAGCGCGCCGACCACCAGCGCGGTGAAGTCCTCGTCACCGGCGGCGGGCCGCAGCGTGTCGTCCAGCTCCTCCTTGGACGTGGGCGTCAGCGGCGCGGCCAGCCGGCCCCGCTGCTGGAGCACCGCCAGGGCCGCGCCCAGATAACCGGCCCAGAAACCGAAGGCGGCCAGCCTGCGCCCGCTGTCGTCCACCAGGTACTCCAGGTCCAGCAGCGCCCCTCCCCCGGCGAGGAACCGCTGCAGCAGCGCGGCCGCCCCGGGCTGCCGCTTGTAGGCGTGCCCGAAGAAGATGTGACGGTGCACCAGCTCGGCGGGCTCGTCGGGAAGTTCCTTCAGGCCGACGATCACCGCCTCGGGCGGCGCCGACACCCACGAGCCCGGCTCGACGGCGCGGCAGCCCGCCGCCTCGTACTCCTCGACGGGGAAGATCCGCTGCGGGGACCTCTCCACGGTCAGCGTCACCCCGGCCGCCACCAGGCGCCGGGCGTCCTGGGGCACGATCGGGGTACGTCGCTCGGTCTCGCGGACCTCGTGGCGCAGCCACAGATGGAGCTCGGTCATACCTGGTGGGCCTCCGGGGCGCGGGGCGCCGGCCGCGGACCGGCCGGCGCGGAGCGGTCTGACGTGCCGAAGGGTACGCGGCCGGGCACACCCCGTGCGGGTACGACCTCGCCGGACAGGCCCGGTGCGCGTACGGCCGCGCCGGACAGGCCCTGTGCGCGTACGGCCGCGCCGCCGCGGCGGTTCCGCGCCGGGCGCCGGCCGCTCCCACTCGCCCGCCGCCGCCGGTGCGCCCGCTAGGACAGGTGGGCCACCGCGTCCAGGTGGGGCAGGTGGTGGTCCATCCGCTCCCGCTTGGTGCGCAGGTACGTGATGTTGCTCTCGCACGGCGGGATCAGCAGCGGCACCTGCTCGGCGACCTCGATGCCGTGGCGCACCAGCGCCTCCCGCTTGAGCGGGTTGTTGGACATCAGCCGCACCGAGCGCACCCCGAGGTCGTCCAGGATGCGGGCGGCGACACCGTAGTCGCGGGCGTCCACCGGGAGGCCCAGCGCGAGGTTGGCCTCCACGGTGTCCAGACCGTCCGCCTGCAGCGCCATGGCCCGCAGCTTGGCGAGCAGTCCGATGCCCCGGCCCTCGTGGCCCCTCAAGTACACGACGATGCCGCTGCCTTCGGCCACGACGGCGCGCAGCGCGGCGGCGAGCTGGTCGCCGCACTCGCAGTGCTGCGAGCCGAACGCGTCGCCGGTCAGGCACTCCGAGTGCAGCCGGACCAGAACCCCTTCGGCGCCGATGTCGCCGTGCACCAGGGCCACTTGTTCGTCGCCGCGGTCGTGGTCCATGTAGCCGACCGCCTGGAATTTGCCGTACACGGTGGGCAGCGGGGCATTCACGACGCGTTCCACGCCCGTGCGCCGTGGGGTCTTCTTGCCGAGTACGCCGAGGTTTTCTGTCATGATCTGGATCCTAAGCAGAGACGAAAGGCCGGAAAACAATGAGTGGTTCGGGAACGCGGCCGACGGCACATGGTCCATTGCCGGCGGACACCACACAAGACGTACGGACGCGGGGAGCGGACCTCTCAACGCGGGTCGCGGTCCTGCCGGTGGGCAGTTTCGAACAGCACGGCGCCTTCCTGCCGTTGGCGACCGACACGCTCGTCGCCTGTGCCATCGCCCGCCGCATCGCCGACGCGTACCCCGTACACCTCCTTCCACCGGTGACGATCTCCTGCTCGCACGAGCACGCGGCCTGGCCCGGGACGGTCAGCATCTCCTCCGTGACCCTTCATGCGGTGGTACGGGACATCGCGGACTCGCTGCGCCGCTCGGGCGTCGAGGCCCTGGTGGTCGTCAACGGCCACGGCGGGAACTACGTGCTCGGCAACGTCGTCCAGGAAGCGTCCGCGCGCGGTGAGCGCATGGCCCTCTTCCCGGCCGTGGAGGACTGGGAGACGGCCCTGGGGCGGGCCGGGGTGGCCACCTCGCTGCTCACCGACATGCACGCGGGGGAAATCGAGACCTCCATTCTGCTGCACGCTCATCCCGAAATGGTGCGGGCCGGTTACGAGTCCGCCGATTTCGTGGCGGACGACCGGCGCCATCTGCTCACCACCGGAATGTCCGCCTATACCGAATCGGGCGTCATCGGCCGTCCTTCCCTGGGTTCCGCGGAAAAGGGCGCGGAACTGCTGGCGAGTCTGACCGACTCCTTCCGCCCGTATTTCTCGCTGCTGACCTCGGCGGCGGAGCCGGGTGCGCGCACGCCGTCCTCGCCGGCGGGCGCCTCCCCGGAGTGAACGCCGCCGGGGGCCGCGCGGCGGACGGACTCCGGGCTCGTGGGGGCCGGGATGTTCACGGCTGCGCCGGCCCCGGCTGCGGGGCGGTCCCCTGCGGTGGCTGCGGGGCGGTCCCCCGCGGTGGAGGTGGCGCACCCGGCGGGCGCCCCGGCCGCGGACCCGGCGGGCGGGCCCGCCACGGGCTCCGCACGCACACCGCCCGCGGACCGGGCGCGCAGGCCGGTGTACCAGCGGGCGACGAGGACGAGGGCGCCGGGCAGCGCGGCCACGAAGCTCAGCACCCCGTACACCACCGCCACGGCCAGCCCGGTGCTCGCGCCGAGGCCCGCGGCGCCGAACGCCCAGGCGGTGGCGCCCTCGCGGGGACCAAAGCCGCCGACGTTGAGCGGAAGTCCCATGGCGAGCAGGGCGAGGACCGCCAGGGGCAGCAGCACGGCCACCGTCGCGCCGGAGCCGGCCACCCGGGCGGCGACCACGAACATCGCGACGTGGCCGGCCAGGACGACGAGCGAGGACAGGGCGACGCCCGGGCCGTTGCGGCGGGACAGCAGCCCCTCGCGGATCTCGCCGAGGGTACGGCGCAGGGCCCTCCCGCGGCCCGCGGAGGGGCGGTTCATCCGCAGGGCGAGCAGGACGGCGAGGGCGCCCACGACCGCGAGGGCGAGGAGCGGGGCGAGCTGCCGGGTCTGGGCCCGGACCGGGGAGGGCAGGACGAGCAGCACCGCGGCCCCGGTGACGGCGAGCGCGATCTGGCCCGCCACCCGCTCGAGGACCACGGTCCGCACCCCGCGGCCGATGTCGCCGGCGCTCTGTCCGTGGCGCACCGCCCGGTGCACGTCGCCCAGGACACCGCCGGGCAGCGCCGCGTTGAGGAACAGCGCCCGGTAGTAGTCCGCGACGGCCGGTCCCAGCGGCAGCCGGATGCGCAGCCCCCGGGCGACCAGTTGCCAGCGCCAGGCGCTGAACACGGTGGTGACCATCCCGATCCCGAGCGCGGCGGCCAGCGTGCGGGCGTCGATCCGGCGCAGCCCGTCCAGGAAGACGCCGGTGCCCAGCCGCCACAGCAGCACGGCGAGGATGGCAGCGCCGGCGACCGTGCCGAAGTGGGTGCGTACGGCGCGGGAGTTGAGCGGGGCGAGCAGCCTGCGCGCCCCGCGCGCCTCCGGCACCTCCGGCACCTCGGGCACCTCCGGCACCTGCCGCACGCCGCGCGGGGCCGGTACGACGCGAGCGGTGGCCTGCGCGACGGCGGGCGCGACGGCCTGCGCGGCCGGTGGCGCGTCGGCCGGTGGCGCGGCGGCCTGCGCGACGGCGGGCGCGACGGCCGGTCGGCGGCTGAGTGCACCGAGGCCGCGCCGCTCGCGCCCGCGGGCCCCGGCACCGCGCTCCTCCCGGACCCGGGCCCCGGCGTCACCGCCGTCCGGCTCCGCTCCGGCCGCCGGGGACGGCAGGACGCCGAGCCCGGCAGCCATGAGCCCGCCGTCCACGAGCCCGCCGTCCACGAGCCCGGCGTCCGCCGTCGGCACGCTCACGCGGCACCGCCCGTCGGCCGGGACAGCGCCAGCAGATCGCTGTGGTGGACGACGACCCGCAGCTCTCCCGCCGCGCACGCCTCGAGACGCTCGGCGAGATAGCGGTCGGCGCGCTCCCGCAGTTCCGGGCGCTGCTCGACGGCCGCGCCGACCCAGCCGCGCAGCCACTGCGCGGTCAGCTCCCGCTCGTCGGGGCCGAGCCGCCAGGCGCTCGGGACCACGTGCACGGTCGCGCCGCGCTCACCGAACGCCTCGCAGGCCACCGTCACCGAGTCCGGCCCGAGGAGACCGCCGCGGCGCTGGTGGGCGTTGAACGCCTCGGTGATCTCCGCGTCCATCGGGTGGACCGGGTCGAGGTCGACCCGGCCGGCCACGGACAGCGTCAGCAGGGCCGGGCAGCCGGCGCCCGCGCAGGCGGCGGCGAGCGTGGCGACCTCCTCGTGGGTGAGGACGTCCAGCAGGGCGGAGGCGGTCACCAGCGAGGCGCCGGCGAGCGCGTCCGGGGTCAGCCGGGCCACGTCGCCGCGTCGCGTCTCGACCGTGACCCGGCTGCCGTCGGCCGCCGCGCGCGGCGAGGCCACGGCGGCGAAGTGCAGCAGGTAGGGGTCGCGGTCGTGCAGGATCCAGTGCTGGGCGCCGTCGAGCCGGGGGGCGAGCCAGCGGCCCATGGACCCGGTGCCGCAGCCGAGGTCGTGCACGACGAGCCCGCCGTGCAGCTGGGGCAGGTTGGCGAGCCGGATGCGCAGCGGGTCCAGCAGTTCGGTGGCCCGCGCGGCCGCGTCGGCCGGCTCCCTGAGCTGGAGCCACTCGGGCGCGTAGCGCGGCGGCTCCTCCTGCGGCGCGTCATCCCGCAGCCGCAGGGTGGCCCGCTCGCCCGGGCGGGCGGCGGGACCGGCCCCCGGGATCACGGAGGCGGACGCGAGGTGGTCGCCGCGGTCGGCGGCGGACGTGAGACGGTCGGTGCGATCTGCGGCGGACGTCATGGCGGGCAACTCCAGTTCGGTGGCGCGGATCGCCGCGTCCGGGACGTCGCGCGGCCCGGGCTGGGCGGGAACGGCCGGCACCGCGGCGACAGCGGGCATCGCGGGTCCGGCGGGCATCGCGGGTCCGGCAGGCCCCGCGGAAACCGCCGGAGCGGCCGGGCCGACCGGGGAGGCCGGAGCGGCCGGAGCGGCCGGGGAGGCGCCGCCGCGCCCCTCGGCGCCGGCCTCGGTGGTCGTCGTCCTGCTCATGCCGCCCTCCGGGGTTCCTCCGGCAACCGGCCCAGGACGCCGGCCAGGCTGCGGGCGGTCGCGGCCCAGCCGCCGAGAGCGGCGCGCCGGCCACGCGCGGCGGCCTTCAGCCGGCGCCGTACGTCGGCCTCGCCGAACCAGCCGCGCAGTTCGGCGGCGAGGGCCGCGGGGTCCTCCGGCGGCACCAGAATGCCGGGCACTCCGCCGTCGGGGGCGCGCCCGACCGCCTCGGGGACCCCGCCGACGTCGGTGGCCAGCACCGGGATGCCGCGCGCCAGCGCCTCGGTGACGGCCATCCCGTACGTCTCGGCGTAGGAGGCGAGGACCATCAGGTCGGCGGCGGCGTAGCTGGCGTCGAGGGCGGCGCCGGAGCGCGGTCCGGCCAGGTGGAAACGGTCCTGCAGGCCGTGCTTGCCGATCAGGGCGCGCAGCTGGGCGACGTAGTCGGGGTCCTGGGTGAGTCCGCCGACGCAGACACAGCTCCACGGCAGGTCGGTGACCGTGGCCAGCGCCTCCACCAGCCGGTGCTGCCCCTTGCGGGGGGTGACCGCGGCGACGCACAGCAGCCGCGAGACCCCGTCGGTGCCGGGGGCGAGCGGCGCGATGTCGGCGCCCGGGGCGGCGACGTGGACCCGCTCGGGGGCCAGGCCGTGGTGGGAGACGAGCCGGCGTACGGCCCAGTCGCTGGTGGCGACGACGGCGGGCACCGCCCGCAGCACCTCGCGCTCCCGGGCGTCCAGCTCGGCGGCCACGGCCGGGTCCAGGCCGGTCTCGTCGCCGAGGGGGAGGTGGACGAGGACGGCCAGGCGGAGCCGTTCGGCCTCGGGGACGACGATCTCGGGGACGCCGCAGGCGACCAGCCCGTCCACCAGGACGACCGCGCCGTCGGGCATTTCCCGCAGCACGCGGGCGAACTCGGTGCGGGCGTGCGCCCCGGGCCGGGGCCAGGTGCCGTCCACGGCGTGCGGCACGACCTGCCAGCCGAAGCCGGGCAGGTCCAGGCTGACGCGGCGGTCGTAGGCGTTGCCGCCGCTCGGGGTGGCCGGGTCGTCGACGCCGCCCGGCAGGACGAAGTGCACGGTGCGCAGGGACATGGGGATGATCCCGACGTTGTCCAGGCCCGCGCGCTGGGCGGGCACGAAGGCGAGGGACGGCGCCGCCTCGGCCGGCGCCCGGTGGATGGTCGTGTCGGTCACAGCGCACGCTCGTAACTCGCCCAGGCGACGTGCGACTCGTGGAGGGTGACGGTCAGGCCGGCGAGCGACTTGGCGCCCTCGCCCAGGGCGCCCTTGTGGATCCGGTCGGCGAGCCGGTCGGCGATGACCTTGGCGAGGAACTCGGTGGAGGTGTTGATCCCGGCGAAGTCGGGCTCGTTGTCCAGGTTGCGGTAGTTCAGCTCGCTCACGACCGCGCCCAGCTCCTGGGTGGCCAGCCCGATGTCGACGACGATGTTGTCGTCGTCCAGCTGTTCGCGCCGGAAGGTCGCGTCCACGAGGAACGTGGCTCCGTGCAGCCGTTGCGCCGGTCCGAAGACCTCGCCTCGGAAGCTGTGGGCGATCATGATGTGATCACGGACGGTGATGCTGAACAACGGACGACCCTCCAGGTGCGGCGCGTCTGGCCCCCCGGCCGATACCTGCCGGGGGATGCCGTGTAGTACGGCTCACCGGTTCCCGTTGTTCAGCCCCGTCTCACTCTTTTCTCAGGTCAGGCACTCTTGCAGTACCGGCGCGGTAGTACCGGAACGAACCATCGCCCCGGCCGCACCGCACCCGGACCCGCAGGCCCGCACCGCCCCGCACCGAACCCGGCCCCCGGCCCGCTCACCCCCGCCCCCGCCCCCGCCCCCGCTCGTACCTGATCCGGTGGCACAGCGCGGGAAGCTCCCCGGAGGCCAGCCGCGGCATCACCTCCGGCAGCTCCTCGAACGCGCTCTCCCCGGTGACGAGGGCGTCCAGGGCCGGGTCGGCGAGCAGGTCGAGGGCGAGGGCGAGCCGGTCGCCGTACGTCCGGTTCGCGCGGCGCGGGGACACGGTGCCGACCTGGCTGCTGCGGATGACCAGCCGGCGCGAGTGGAAGGCCTCGCCCAGCGGAAGGGTGACCCGCCGGTCGCCGTACCAGCTCAGTTCGACGACCGTGCCCTCCGGACGGAGCAGTTCCAGGGCGCGGGCCAGGCCCTGCTCGGTGGCGCTGGCGTGCACGACGAGATCACACTCGCCGAGGGCCCGATCGGGTGACGCGAACGCGACCCCGAGGGCCTCGGCGACCCGCGCCCGGGCCGGATCGGCGTCCACCAGCTGCACCCGCACACCGGGGAAACGGGCCAGCAGCGCGGCCACCGAGCAGCCCACCATGCCCCCGCCGACCACCGCGATCCGGTCCCCGACCAGGGGCGCGGCGTCCCACAGCGCGTTGACCGCGGTCTCCACGGTGCCCGCGAGCACGGCCCGCCCGGCGGGCACGCCGTCCGGCACCACGGTGACGGCGCTCGCCGGAACGACGTACCGGCTCTGGTGCGGATACAGGCAGAAGACGGTGCGCCCGACCAGCCCCTCGGGCCCCTCCTCGACCTCCCCCACACTCAGATAGCCGTACTTCACCGGCCCGGGGAAGTCGCCCTCCTGGAACGGCGCCCGCATGGCCTCGTACTGGCCGGCCGGCACCCCGCCGCGGAACACCAGGGTCTCCGTGCCGCGGCTGACCCCGGAGTACAGCGCCCGGACGACGACGTCTCCCTCGCCCGGGTCCGGAAGGCTCACCTCACGTATCTCGCCATGACCGGGCGCGTTGAGCCAGAAGGCGCGGGCGGAGTTTTTCATCCAGAGTCTCCCTGAACGATCGGGAAGCAGTTCACGTACCGAGGTGTGCACAGGCCGCGCACAGTACGCGGCGTTGATCGACTATGTCACTCGGCCGGAGGGTGTGCGGTGGCCCTGAACAACACTTACGATGCGAGGCCGGCTCAGCAGGAGACCGCTGTGGGAGCGGGCATCCAGATCCTGCTGCTGGCCCTGCTCGGCTCGGCGATCGGCATGGGGCCGGCGGGCTGGGTGACCGGCCTCGTCTTCGCCGTCGCCACCTGGGCGGTGCTCTCCCGGGCACTGCACCGCTCCCGGCTGAGCTCCTTCGGCGCGGCCAACCGGGTGACCCTCGGCCGGGCGACCCTGGTCGGCGGGGTGACGGCGCTGGTCGCCGACTCCTTCGAGAGCGCGCCGCCGGTGTCGGTGCTGGTCGGCCTGACCGCGGTGGCGCTCGTCCTGGACGGCGTCGACGGCAAGGTGGCCCGCCGCACCGGCACGTGCACGGCGCTCGGCGCCCGCTTCGACATGGAGGTCGACGCCTTCCTGATCCTGGTCCTGAGCGTCTACGTCTCCATGACGCTCGGCCCGTGGGTCCTGCTGATCGGCGCCATGCGCTACGCCTTCGTCGCCGCCGCCCGCGTCCTGCCCTGGCTGAACGCCCCCCTCCCCCCGAGCACCGCCCGCAAGACGGTGGCCGCCCTCCAGGGCATCCTCCTGCTGCTGGCCGGCTCCGCCCTCCTGCCCGAGCCGGCGACCTTCGCGGTGGTCCTGCTGGCCCTGACCCTGCTGGTGTGGTCCTTCGGCCGCGACGTGGCGTGGCTGTGGCGGCGGTCGCGGATGCACGTGATCACGTCCGTCCCCACGGACACCGCACAGGTCGACGACGCCCTGAAGGCCTCGGTGGAGGAGGCCCTGGCGGAGTCGGCGCGGGCGGCGTGAGGGCGTACGACGTGGGAACGGCCGAGGCCGGCAGCCGGCCCTGGCCTCGCACACCGCCCCGCACCCTCGTCCGCGCCCCGTACACGGGGAACAACGAGACCCCACCGGGCGTGTCCCGCCGGCGGACGGTTCAGGCGCGGTGGAACACGTCGAGTGGGCCGTAAGCGGTCGGCTCGCTGTCGGCCGGCTCGGGATGGCTGCCCACGCGGTCCCGGAGGATGCCGACGGTGTCGGGCCACACGGTGAAAGGCCCTCCGTCGCCGACGAGGATGCGGTCCCAGTCCTGGGAGGCCGAAACGCCGGCTCGGTCGATGACGAACCCGCGGCAGACGGCCGCGTCCTGGTCGAGTGTGCGCACCAGTGCGGCGACCGCCTCCTCCCGGTCGGGCACGGGGACGTCGGCGAGGCGCAGCGTGATGCTCTGCGTCGTCTCGTCCGTGCGGCGCACGATGCCGGTCAGGGACTGGTCGTAGCCCTTCCAGCAGGTGAACTCGATCCTCGAGTACCGATCGTCGGCCAGGGCGGCGGCCTCACCCATCAGCGGCTCACGGTTTCCGGCCGGCGTCTCGCGGAATCCGAAGAGGGCATGGGTCAGCGGGTGCGCGGCGGAGATGCCGGCGGTCTTGGACTCGAGTCCCCCGATGGCGGCCGTGGCGAGGGTGGTGCCGGCGATGGTGGCGATCTCGGTGGACACGGTCACGCCGAGCGTGGCGGACAGCCCCAGGATCGAGGCGGTGGCGGCTGCCGCGGCGCCCTCCGAGATGCCGAGCGTGAAGACCGCGAGGGCGGTGCCGGTGAGATGGTGGCGCCGACGCTCTCCAGCTCGTGTTCGAGATGCTTGACGGCCTTGTGGACGGCGTCGGCGTACTGGTCGAGGGCCTTGGCCATGGCCGCGTCGCGCAGGCCCCCTTCGTCGGCGTCCGGCCACCACATGCCGGTCAAGTCCTGGACGATCTCCTTGGCCTTGTCGGCTGCGCTCACCGCGCGGTCCCCTCGCCGTCGTGCGGGGCGACGCGGATCTTGCTGAACATCGAGCGGACCAGCTGTTCGTTGTCGATGTGACCGTCGGCCATGTCGGTCATCGCCGCTTCGATACTGGCCAGGCCGAGCGTGAGAATCCCGGCAGCGGCCTCCATCCTCTTGACGTGCGGGCCGTAGTGCTCGTGGAATTTCTTCCCCTGCTCGTCGTCACCCCACGGCGAACCGGCCGCCGCCAGACCGGCCTTGAGCTTGGTCAGCGCCTTGGCGAGGTCGGAGCTGTGTGTATGGAAATGCGGGGCCGTCGTCTTCAGATCGGCGATCTTGATGTCGGGTATCCTGCCGTCGCTGTGGTCGCCCATGGCGTCTTCTGCTCCCCCTGAGTCGGCTGACCGGCCCGAAGACGCGCCGCCTCCGGCGTTGTGCCGGGAGTAGGACAGGTGCGGGAAGGACTGCGCCGTCACCTCACCCGACGGCCATCTCGTGGTCGCGTGGACGAACCGGCCGACCGTGCTCCCTTAACGCAGCAGATCCGCCGGTCTCGGGGGAACGCCGCGCAGATGACGGCCGGACTGCTGCATCCTCAGCAGGAGGCCGTGGCCGTCGTCGGCCGGGACAAGGCCGTCCACCACGGCCTCCCTCATGACATCGACGGTGTTCTTGACCCGGATGCCCCTGCGGCGGGCATAGTGCCCCGCTTCGCCGTCGTCCGTGATCCACACCGAATGCGCGAACTCACCGCGGTGTTCGATGACGACCAGTGTCTCGGCCTCACCCAGGTGTTTCAGCGGCTGGGACGGTGATCCCGCGAAGACCATACGGCGGATGCGGTCGACCAGGGCTGTTTCGGTGGGGTCGTCGATCTCGATCGGTGCACCGAGCCATCCGCCGTCGATGACCTCACCGAGCCTCGGTAAGTACCGCTTCGACTGCTCGGCCTCGGCCGCGACGGCCTGTGTCCAGCGGCCGCGGCCGTCGAGGACTTTTTCCAGCAGACTCATGCGGTTCACGGCGGCGAAGTTGCACAGCACCGTGTTGTCGGGAAACCAGCAGTGGCGCGTCATGGTTGGAAGGCCAGATCCCCTTCAGCGACGGTCACGCTCGAGGCCGCCTCGTCCTGCGGGACGGGTTCCGGTTCCAGCATGGCGCGGACCGCGTCGACGTCCAGGCCCGTGTACGCGGCCAGTGGACGGAGGGTCGTGTCTCCGGCCAGGTACGCCTCGTAAAGAATGTGGGCCGGCCGGAACGGTAGCCGTTTGGCTCGTGACCACGACTTGCGTGCTTCGTAAAGGTCGCTCTGACCGGTGAGCCAGTGACAGGTCTGTGTCGTGAGCCCACGGAGTCTGCTCGCCGTCACCGCGGTGATGGCGCCGAGTTGGCTCAGCCGTGCCGCGAGCGCGCTGGGTGACACCTGGAAACGCACGACCAGCCGGGTGAGTCGCTCATCCGTGAGCTCACCCTTCTCCACCGCCGACATGATCTCGCTTCGTGGCATGAGGAGGTTGGCGGCGAACACGTTGGCGCGCACCTCGGTCAGGTCCTTCTGGTGGCCCGGGGAAAGATGCGACTCCGTCAGCAAATCCTGAGCGTCGCCGGCCAGGATGTGCCCGAGTTCATGAGCGAGGGTGAAGCGTTGGCGGGTCGGCACGTCGGTCAGAGCGATCATGATGAGCCGGAAGCCGTCGGCCTGCCAGGCGGCGCCGTCGAGTCCGTCGGGCAGGCCGGTCTTCGACACGTCCACACCGAACACGCGCTCGATGAGCTGCAGCAGATCCGCGGTGTCCAGTTCGCCGACTTTCGGCACGCCCTCGGCCCTGAAGCGGGCGAGCACGTCCTCCGCCAGGGCCATGCCTTGATCGACGTAGCGCCGGAGGTCCGGTCGCACCCGCGGCAGCTCGGGCAGCTCGGGGGACCGGCCGAGGAGACCGATCACTTCGTACGCTGTGGTGAAGCGCTCGACCAGGTCCTTCAGCCTCCCGCGGCCCCCCTCGCCGAGCGCCGACGAACTCGTACGGGCCGCGAAAGCCGGGCGCTGCCGCTCACGGCCGGTCAGCAGCCAGTCCACAGTGGTGTCGCCGTACTCCGCGATCCTGGCCAGATCGTAGGACGTGAATCTTCGGACGCCCGCCAGGGACTTGGAGAGCTTGTCGGACGTCAGTCCGATCGCTTCGGCGAAGGCTCCCTGGCTGACCGAGGCCGCTTTCATGACGGTTCGCACACGATCGATTACGGACTCGCTCATGGATTCACCATAGAGGACGGTTGCGAAAATCGCAACGCCGTGCCGGCCGCCCAGCCCTCAGGCAGATGGGCGGCCAAACGGCTGCACACCACCACCTCCGCGCCCCACGGCTTGGAAGTGTTCAACGTCGTCACCACCGACCGCCGGCCCGGCCGAGGAGCTCCGGACGGCCGTGCCCACGGGACAGGCCGCACGACGCCCCGCCCACGAGGACGAGCGCGGGTGGCGGCCGGCGCGTTGCCGGCCGCCACCCGGCGGGGAAGCTCGTTGTCAGGTGCGTGGACGTGCCCCGGCGTCAGCCCGTCGCGCCGCCCGCGACCCACTCGCTCCACGGCATGTTCCAGTCGCTGAAGCCGTTGTCGGGGGCCAGCTTGGTCTTGTCCTGGGAGTTCTTGACGATCACGACGTCGCCGATCATCGAGTTGTCGAAGAACCACGCGGCGGGCTGCTTGGCGTCGCCGCCGCCCCTGACGTCCTTCAGGCCCACGCAGCCGTGGCTGGTGTTGACCTTGCCGAAGACCGAGGGGGCGCCCCAGTAGTTGCCGTGGATGAACGTGCCCGAGTCGGTCAGGCGCATGGCGTGCGGTACGGCCTGGATGTTGTAGGAGGGCTTGCCGTTCTTCTCGGTCAGGCCCACGCTCGCGCCGTTCATCCGGATGTGCCGGAACTTCTCGGAGACGACCATCCGGCCGTTGTACGTCGGGTGCTCGGGGCTGCCCGCCGAGATCGGGATGGTCCTGATCGTCTTGCCGTTCCGCACGACGGTCATCTTCTTGGTCTTGGCGTCGACCGTGCTGATCTGGCTCCGGCCGATCTTGAAGGTGACCGCCTTGCGGACGCCGTGGCTGTTCAGCTTGACGGTGACGGTGGAGCCGGGCTTCCAGTAGCTCTCGGGGCGGAAGTCCAGGCGGCCGTCGTTGAGCCAGTGGCCGACGACGCGCTGGCCGCTGCTGGAGCTGACCTGGATCTTCGACTGCACGGCGGCCTTGTTGGCGATCGCCGTGCCGAAGGTGACCGACACCGGCATGCCCACGCCGACGGTCGAGCCGTTCTCCGGGAACACATGGCCGACGAAGTCGTTGGCCGGGGAGACCGTGGTGATCGTCGCGTTCTCGGTGGCGGTGCGGCCCTGGGCGTCCTTCGCCTCCGCGGCGATCTGGTACCTGGTGGCCCGCTTCAGCGGGCCGTCCGGCTTCCAGGACGTGCCGTCCGCGGACAGGGAGCCCTTGACCTCGGCACCGGTCGCCACGGCGGTCATGGTCACCTTGGTGAGCTTGCCGTCGGTGACGGTGACCTTGACAGGGCCGTTGATCCCGACGTTGTGGGCGCCCTGGCCGGGCCTGATCTTTATCCGGGCCTCGGAAGCGTCCTGGGTGGTCGCCGGGCCCGGCGAGGGCTGCGAAGCCGCCTGCGGGGCCGCCTGCGGGGCCGCCTGCGAAGCCGCCTGCGAAGCCTCCTGCGGGGTGGCCTGCGAAGCCGCCTGCGCAGCCGCCTGCGGGGTGGCCTGCGAGGCGACCTGCGGGGCCGGGGCCGGGGGCTTTCCGGCGTCGTTGCCGCCGGTGGCGGCCACGCTGGTGCCGCCGAGGGCCGTAACCGCGAGCACGCCGCCGATTACGCCGGCCGCGGTCACCAGCCTGGTCCGTCGTGTACGCGCCGTGATCAAACGCCTCTCCTTGCCCTCGGTGCCTGAAATCGATGTGGCTGCTCGCACGGGGAGCGCAAGCAGCGCCTCATCCACTTATACGCAGTGATGCGCCCTAAATGGGCATATTGTGTCCAAGGCCACCTGTGGTCGAGACCTCCTGCGGGGGGTGTGAGAGGCCCTCGTGGGTGCGCGTGAGACCGCCACGGGTGCGCCAGAGACCGCCCCGCAGGTGGGCGGGAGAACCCCGCCAAGGTGCACGGAGGCCCTGCTCAGGAGCGGGGCGCAGGCTCTGGACGCCGTGCCCACAGACCCCGCGCGGACCGCGAGCCCGTCCGGCGACCGCCGCAACTCGGCGGCGGTAGGGCCCTCCGTCCCCCTCCCCCCGGCGAAGGTCCCGGGCCCCCGGGGCCGAGCGGCGGGGCGGGTGGGGGGCTGTTCGGCCCTAGGGGGACCCCTCCCCCCTGCGGCGATCATGGGGCGGCGGCCGGGAAGGGCCGGGTCCGTTCTCCTCGCCTGAGCACTTCCGGGCTCGTCGTTCGTCGATGAACCGAGCAGATCGGGAGGGCACCGTCCGGTGGACGAGGTGCGGATACCAAAGGCCGCGGAGGCGCGGCAGTCGGACCGGGACGGGGCGCCGGCCGCTTCCCCGGTGGTGGGCCGGGAGGCGGCCGGCGGGGCGGAGACCGCGGCCCCACGGCCGTCGTGGATCGACTGGCTGACCACCACCGACCACAAGAAGATCGGGACGCTGTATCTCGTCGCCGCCTTCGTGTTCTTCGCCATCGGCGGTGTGCTCGCCCTGATGATGCGTGCCGAGCTGGCCCGGCCCGGGCTGCAGCTCATGTCGAACGAGCAGTTCAACCAGGCGTTCACGATGCACGGCTCGATCATGCTGCTGATGTTCGCGATGCCGCTGTTCACCGGCTTCGCGAACTGGATCATGCCGTTGCAGATCGGCGCCCCGGACGTGGCGTTCCCGCGGCTGAACATGCTCGCGTTCTGGCTGTTCCTGTTCGGCTCGTCGATCGCCGCGTTCGGGTTCCTCACCCCCGACGGGGCCGCCGACTTCGGCTGGTTCCTGTACGCGCCGCTGTCGGACGCCGTCCACTCGCCGGGCCTCGGCGCCGACCTGTGGATCATGGGTGTCGCGCTGTCCGGGTTCGGCAGCATCCTCGGCGCGGTCAACTTCATCACCACGATCATCTGCATGCGCGCGCCCGGCATGACCATGTTCCGCATGCCGATCTTCACCTGGAACGTGCTGCTGACCGCGCTCCTCGTGCTGATCGTCTTCCCCGTGCTGGCCGCGGCGCTGTTCGCGCTGGAGATGGACCGCCGGTTCGGCAGCCACGTCTTCGACCCGGCCAACGGCGGCGCGCTGCTCTGGCAGCACCTGTTCTGGTTCTTCGGCCACCCCGAGGTGTACATCCTGGCGCTGCCGTTCTTCGGGATCGTCTCCGAGGTCGTCCCGGTGTTCTCCCGCAAGCCGATGTTCGGCTACGTGGGCCTGATCGGCGCGACCATCGCCATCGCGGGCCTGTCGGTGACGGTGTGGGCGCACCACATGTACGTCACCGGTGGTGTGCTGCTGCCGTTCTTCTCCTTCATGACGCTGCTGATCGCGGTCCCCACCGGGGTGAAGTTCTTCAACTGGATCGGCACCATGTGGAAGGGCAGCCTGTCGTTCGAGACGCCGATGCTGTGGGCGACCGGCTTCCTCGTGACCTTCGTCTTCGGTGGTCTCACCGGCGTCATCCTGGCCTCGCCTCCGCTGGACTTCCACGTCTCCGACTCGTACTTCGTGGTGGCGCACTTCCACTACACGGTGTTCGGCACGGTGGTGTACGCGATGTTCGCCGGCTTCCACTTCTGGTGGCCGAAGTTCACCGGCAAGATCCTCGACGAGCGGCTCGGGAAGATCACCTTCTGGACGCTCACCGTCGGCTTCAACCTCACCTTCCTGGTCCAGCACTGGCTGGGCGTCGAGGGCATGCCGCGCCGCTACGCCGACTACCTCGCCGCCGACGGCTTCACCACCCTCAACACCCTGTCCACCATCGGCGCGTTCCTGCTGGGCCTGTCGATCCTGCCGTTCTTCTACAACGTCTGGAAGACGGCCAAGTACGGCAAGAAGGTGGACGTCGACGACCCCTGGGGCTACGGGCGTTCGCTGGAGTGGGCGACCTCCTGCCCGCCGCCGCGGCACAACTTCCTGTCCCTGCCGCGCATCCGCAGCGAGTCCCCGGCGTTCGACCTGCACCACCCGGAGATCGCCGGGGCGGACGAGACGGACGAGACCGACGCGGTGCGCGCGGCCGGTGCGGCCGGTGCGGCCGGTCTGGAAGCGGCGAGGTAGGCCGCCGTGTCGCACGCCGTCGCCGCCCTGGGAGCCGCGGCGCTGACCGCCGCGGGTTGCGTCTGGTACCTGCCGGCCCTGGCCGACCTGCGGGCCGGCGCCGACCGGCCCGACTCCCGCCGTCTCGCCGCGGCGGCCTGCCTGACCGGCTGGGCCGGCACCGGTGTCCTCGCCGTGCTGCTGCTGGTGGCCGACGGCTGGTGGACGCCGTTCTGCGCGGCCGTCGTCGGTGCCACCGCGACGGCCGGCCTGCGCCTGCAGGCCGCCGTGCGGCGCCGGCGGGAGGCGCGGGAGACCGCCCGGCACTGGGCACGGCTGGGCCACAACCCGCCGTCGTCCGGCGCCGGGCCCTCCCGGTACGTCGTCGCGGCCGTCGTCGGCTGCGGGGTGGCCGCCGCCGTGGCCGTGGCGGCCCTGCACGCCGTGGCCGGGCCGGAGGGCGACCCGGCCTGGGTGACGGCCGCCGCCCCGTCCGCGGTCCTCGCCGTGTTCCTCGCCACGGCGGCCGGCTACGCCCGCGCCACCCGCCGCACCGCACCGGCGGGCAACGGTCACCGGCGCGCCCGGCAGCCCTAGGCGGCGCCCGGTTCAGGTGGTTCAGGTGTCAGAGGGCGGCGGCACCCGGCAGCCCTGGGCGGCACCCGGCTCAGGTGGTTCAGGCGTCAGGGGGGCGCCGCCCCCAGAAGAAAGGAGCCCCCCTCACGCCGCCTTCCGCGTCCGCCTCCTGTGGGCCCGCACGATCGACGCGTACCGGTGGCCGCTGCCCTTGATGGTGCGCGCCTGGGTCCAGTAGTCCACGTGGACCAGGCCGAAGCGCTTGTCGTAGCCGTACGCCCACTCGAAGTTGTCCAGCAGCGACCAGGCGAAGTAGCCGGCCAGCGGGGCTCCCTTGCGGAGCGCGGAGGCGCAGGCGGCGAGGTGTCTGACCAGGTAGTCCTGGCGCTGGGGGTCGTCGACGGTGCCGTCGGGGCGGACCACGTCCGGGAAGGCCGAGCCGTTCTCGGTGACGTGGATCCGCCGCGCGCCGTACTCCTCGGTGAGGCGGAGCAGCAGCGTCTCGAGGCCGCTCGCGTCGATCTCCCAGTCCATGCCGGTGCGCGGGACGCCCGGGCGGCGGACCGTGCGCACGCGGGGCGCGGGGGCCGTGGGGTCGTCGGCGACCGTGGCCGGGAAGTAGTAGTTCAGGCCGAGCCAGTCCAGGGGGGCGGCGATCGTGTCCAGGTCGCCGGGGCGTTCGGGCAGTTCGACGCCGTAGACCTCGCGCATGTCGCAGGGGAAGCCGCGGCCGTGCACCGGGTCGAGCCACCAGCGGTTGAGGTGGCCGTCCTGGCGGCGGGCGGCGGCCTCGTCCTCGGGGCGGTCGGTGGCGGGGAAGACGGTGGAGAGGTTGTTGACGATGCCGACCTGCGCGCCGGGGCTCGCGGCGCGGATCGCCTGTGTGGCCAGGCCGTGGCCCAGCAGCAGGTGGTAGGAGGCGCGGACGGCGGCGGTCAGGTCGGTCAGGCCGGGGGCCATGGTGCCCTCGAGGTGCCCGATCCACGCCGAGCAGGACGGCTCGTTGAGGGTGGTCCAGTGGGTGACGCGGTCGCCGAGGCGTTCGGCGACGACGGAGGCGTAGGACGCGAAGTGCTCGGCGGTCGCGCGCTCGGGCCAGCCGCCGCGGTCCTGGAGGACCTGCGGGAGATCCCAGTGGTAGAGGGTGACGGACGGGGCGATGCCGGCCGACAGCAGGCCGTCGATCAGCTCGTCGTAGAAGGCGAGGCCCCTGGGGTTCACCGGGCCGTCGCCGCCCGGCAGGACGCGGGGCCAGGCGATCGACAGCCGGTAGGCGTTGGTGCCCAGCCGCCGCATGAGGCCGATGTCCTCGCGCCAGCGGTGGTAGTGGTCGCAGGCGATGTCGCCGTGGTCGTTGTTGTCGGTCATTCCCGGGGTGTGGGAGAAGGTGTCCCAGATCGACGGCGAACGGCCGTCCTCGGCGACGGCTCCCTCGATCTGGTACGCCGAGGTGGCGGTACCCCACAGGAAGTCGTCCGGGAACGCGGCGAGGTCGATGGCGTCGGACACGGAAGCCCTTTCGGGAGTCGGGGTGTGGGCGGTCACTTCACCGCTCCGGCGGTGAGGCCCGCGACG
The DNA here is from genome assembly GCF_044903565.1 of Streptomyces sp. NPDC004065. Lineage (NCBI taxonomy): Bacteria > Bacillati > Actinomycetota > Actinomycetes > Kitasatosporales > Streptomycetaceae > Streptomyces > Streptomyces sp. NPDC004065. Next base: position 32,616 of record NZ_JBJDQT010000040.1, read on the forward strand.
AGGTAGCGCTGGAGCAGCAGGAAGCCGGCGACCACGGGCACGCTGACGACCAGCGAGGCGGCCATGATCTGGTTCCAGTAGACGTCGTACTGGGTGGAGTAGCCCTGCAGGCCCACGGCGAGCGTGCGGGTGGTGTCGTTGGTCATGACGGAGGCGAAGAGCACCTCGCCCCAGGCGGTCATGAAGGCGTAGACGGCGACGGCGACGATGCCGGGGACCGCGGCCGGCACGACCACCCGGAACAGCGCGCCGAGCGGGCCGCAGCCGTCCACCAGGGCCGCCTCGTCGAGGTCGCGCGGCACGGAGTCGAAGTAGCCGATCAGCATCCAGATGGAGAACGGGAGGGAGAAGGTGAGGTAGGTGAGGATCAGGCCGCCCCGGGAGCCGAACAGGGCGATGCCCGTGGCGTTGCCGATGTTGACGTAGAGGAGGAACAGCGGCAGGAGGAAGAGGATGCCGGGGAACATCTGCGTGGACAGGACGGTGACCGTGAAGACGCGTTTGCCGCGGAAGGCGTGGCGGCTGACGGCGTACGCCGCGAAGACCGCGATCACCACCGAGCAGACGGTCGCCGCGCCCGCCACCACGAGCGAGTTCACGAAGTACCGGGCGAGCGGGACCGTCGACCAGATGTCGATGTACGGGCGGACGGTCAGGCCGCTGGGCAGCCAGCGGAACGTGCCGGTGACGTCGGCGAGCGGCTTGAGCGAGCTGGAGACCATCACGTAGACGGGCACCAGGACGAAGCCGGTGAGCAGGGTGAGGAAGATCCGCCGGGACCAGAGGAAGGACCGCGGGGGCGCCATCGGGGACCGGCGGGGGGCCGCGGTCGCGGACCGGTGGGGGGCCGCGCCCGGCGCTCTGCGGGCCGTCCCGTCCGGGGACTTGTGAGGGGCGACGGGGGCGGGTCCGGTGGAGTCAGGCATCGGCGGACCTCCGTCCGCGTGAGGTGAGCACCAGGTACGTTCCCGTCACCACGAGCAGGAACAGCAGCAGCAGGACCGACATGGCGGAGCCCGTGCCGAAGTTCCAGGTGACGAAGGACGCCTGGTAGATGTGGACGGAGATGAGGTCGGCGGCGGCGGGGGCGGCCCTGCCGAACAGGACGTACGGCGTGTTGAAGTCGTTGAACGTCCACAGGAACAGCACCAGGACCAGCACCTGGTTGACGGGCCGCAGCGAGGGCAGGGTGATACGGCGGATCTGCTGCCACACGCCGGCGCCGTCGAGGGCGGCCGCCTCGTACAGCTCGCCCGGGATGTTCTGCAGGCCCGCCATCACGATGAGGAAGGCGAACGGCCAGCCCTTCCACACCGACACGGTCAGCAGGGCCAGGAAGCTGTTGTCGCCGATCAGCCAGAAGGAGGGCCGGTCGGTGAGGTGCAGCTGCTCGTGCAGGACGTGGTTCACCAGGCCGTTGTCGTGCTGGAACATGAACACCCAGGTGATGACGGCCGCGTAGACGGGCAGCGCGTACGGCACCAGGAACAGCGCCCTGAGCAGTCCCCGGCCGCGGAAGGCGTCCTGCATGCAGATCGCGGCGACCGTGCCGAGCAGCCAGCACAGGGCGACGGACAGCAGGGTGAAGCCGACGGTGACGAGGAAGGAGTGCAGCAGCGCCTCGCCGACGGGGGCGTCGAAGTCCACCGACACGCGGTAGTTGCCGAGGCCGGACCAGGGCGCGCTGCCCCAGTCGCGGATGTAGAACTGGGTGAGCTCCTTGAAGCTCATCACGATGCCGATCACCATCGGCACCAGGTGGACCAGGAGTTCGAGGACGAGGGCGGGCAGGAGCAGCAGGTACGGCAGTCCGGCGCGGCGGATCCGGCCGGTGCGGCGGATCCGGCGCGGTCCGCGCGCCGCCGCCGCACCGGCGGTACCGCCCGGCGCCGCCGTCGTGCCGGCCCCCTTGAGGGCGGTGGTCGTCATGACGGGGTCCGTGCTCACTTCGCCGGCATCTGCTGCTGGGCCTTGAGCAGCTTGGCCTTCACCGAGGCGGTGGTCACCGCGCGCCCGGCGGCGGCGTCCGCGAACAGCTCCTTGACGGCGGTGCCGACCGTCGTCTCGAACTGGGACTCGTCGGCCACCTGGGGCAGGGCCGCGGCGCTGGTGGCGAGGGTGTTCTTGAGGACCGCGGTCGCGGGGGCGCTGAACGCCGGGTCGGACTGGGCGCCCTTGACCGACGGGATGGAGCTGTAGGCCTTGTTGAGGATCTTCTGCTCGTCGTCGCTGGTCAGGAATTTCACGAAGTTCGTGGCGCCGTCGAGGTTGTGGGTGCTTTTGAAGACGGCGACGTTGATGCCGGCGGCCATGGAGTTGACCTGGGTGCCGCTTCCGGGGGTGCCGGACTGCACCGGGACCGGGGCGACGCCGTACGCGTCCGCGCTCATGCCCTGGGAGGCGAGGTTGGCGGAGGCGGACTGCCACAGCAGCATCGCGGTGCGGCCCTTGGCGAAGTCGCTCACCGACTGGTTCTGCGCGTACTCGGCGTTGCCGGCCGGGATGACCTTGTCCTTGGCCATCAGGTCGACGTACTGCTTGACGGCGGTCACCGCGCCGTCGTTGGTGAAGTCGGGTCTGCCGTCGGCGGTGAAGAAACCGGCGCCGTGCTGCTGGGCGAAGACGAAGACGTGGTGGATGTTCTCCGAGACGTTGGAGCCCTCGGCGCCGAGCACCTGCTTGCCCCTGGCCTGGATCTTCTTGCCGTCGGCGACCAGTTCGGCCCAGGTGGCCGGGGGCTCGGCGATGCCGGCGTCGGCGAAGATCTGCTTGTTGTAGTAGAGCGCGTACGCCATCGAGTACAGCGGTACGGCGGCCGGGTCCTTGCCCGGGGCGCCGGTGGAGCCGAGGGCGGAGTCGACGAAGCGGTCCCTGCCGCCGATCCTGCCGAAGTTCTTCGCGTCCCAGGGCAGCAGGGCGCCGGTGGCCTGGAGGGAGGCGCTCCAGGAGTTGCCGATGTTGAAGACGTCGGGGCCCTGGCCGGAGGTGGTGGCGGTGAGGATCCGGTTCAGCAGGTCCGACCAGGGCACGACCTCCAGCTTGACCTTGATGCCCGTCTGCTTCTGGAACTTGTCGAGTTCGGGCTGCAGGACCTTCTTGTCGACCTCGATGCTCGCGCCCTGGTTGGAGGCCCAGTAGGTGAGGGTCTTCGGTGAGGCGTTGTCCCCGCCGCCCGTCGGCGAACCGCCTCCGCAGGCCGAGGCGGCAAGGGCGAGAGACATGGCGACGGCGCCTACGGCCGCGGCTCGGATGCTGCGCATGGCTCCTGGTGTCCCTTTCCGGGAGTGGAGAACCCCGAGGAAAGCCCCGGACGCCGGCCGGCGGGACGCGCGCCGCGCGCCCGGCCCCTTCGGTTCCCGAAGCACCTCATGGCTTAATTTAGGACGTGAGTTAAACCCTCCGCGGAGGACCCGTCAAGGGATCCGGCACGGGTGAATCCGCACCCCGGGACCACGGCGGTTCCGCGACCCCCGGCACACCGCGGCCGCGCGCCCGGTGACCTGCGGCGAACGCCCGACGGAGGGGTACGGCAACGGTGTGCAACGGTTGGGTCTCGGCAACCCGTTCACGCACCCGCGGGCGACGGCCAACCCATCTCCCATGCGGCGCAGTGGAACTGACGGCCCATCAGAGCACTGGCGCGCGTCGGCGGAATCCGTGCCGCACCTCTTGACGCTTCGTTCACACGGATGAAGCATTCACCGGCGAGAGAGCGCTCTCAGACCCCACCCCGTTCACTTCCCGAACCAGGAGAGCCGCCGCATGCCCCCAGTCTCCCCGGAGTCCCCCGAGCCCAGTGTGGGCCGCAGAGCCGTACTCGGCGCCGCCGCGGCGGCCGCTCCCCTGCTGGCCGGCCTGTCCGCGCCGCAGGCGTCGGCGGCCTCACGAGCCGCCTCCGCCCCTGCCCCACGAGCCGCCTCCGCCCCTGCCCCGCGAGCCGACTCCTCCGCGGTCAGCAGGGGGCCCGGGTCGCGGCCCCTGTGCGGCGGCGGCGACCTCGGCCCGAACGTCCTGGTCTTCGACCCGTCCACGCCCGGCATCCAGGCGAAGCTGGACGAGGTCTTCGCCCGCCAGGAGTCGGCGCAGTTCGGCACCGGCCGCCACGCCCTGCTGTTCAAGCCCGGCACCTATCACGGACTGAACGCGCAGATCGGCTTCTACACGTCCGTTGCCGGCCTCGGTCTGAGCCCCGACGACACGACCATCCACGGCGACGTCACGGTCGACGCGGGCTGGTTCGGCGGCAACGCCACGCAGAACTTCTGGCGTTCGGCCGAGAACCTCGCCCTGGTCCCGGCGAGCGGCACCAACCGCTGGGCCGTCGCCCAGGCGGCGCCGTTCCGCCGGATGCACGTGCGCGGCGGTCTCGACCTCGCGCCGTCCGGCTACGGCTGGGCGAGCGGCGGCTACATCGCCGACAGCCGGATCGACGGCCAGGTCGGCCCGTACTCGCAGCAGCAGTGGTACACCCGCGACAGCTCGATCGGCAGCTGGCTCAACGGCGTGTGGAACATGGTCTTCTCGGGCGTCCGGGGCGCCCCCGCCCAGAGCTTCCCGAGCCCCCCGTACACCACGCTCGACACCACCCCGGTCTCGCGCGAGAAGCCGTTCCTGCACCTGGGCGCCCGGGGCGAGTTCCGCGTCTTCCTGCCGCACAAGCGCACCCACGCCCGCGGGGTCACCTGGGGCAACGGCACACCGAGGGGTACGTCCCTGCCGTTGTCGCGCTTCTACGTGGCCCGGCCCGGGGACACCGCCGCCACCTTCAACCGGGCCCTCGCGCGGGGACTCCATCTCCTGCTCACCCCGGGGATCTACCCCGTGGACCGGCCGATCCGGGTCAACCGGCCCCACACCGTGGTCCTGGGCCTGGGTTACGCCACCCTGGTCCCCGAGGGCGGCACCACGGTGATGAAGGTCGCCGACGTCGACGGCGTACGCCTGGCCGGATTCCTGATCGACGCCGGACCGGTCAACTCCGCCACCCTGCTGGAGGTCGGCCCGCCCGGTGCCTGGCGCAGCCACGCGGCCGACCCGACCACGGTGCAGGACGTGTTCGTCCGCATCGGCGGGGCGGGCGCCGGGCGGGCCACCACGAGCATGGTGATCAACAGCCGGCACACCATCGTCGACCACACCTGGATCTGGCGCGCCGACCACGGCACGGGCGTCGGCTGGGAGACCAACCGGGCCGACCACGGCCTCGTCGTCAACGGCGACGACGTGCTGTGCACCGGCCTGTTCGTGGAGCACTTCAACAAGTACGACGTGCAGTGGTACGGCGAGCGGGGCCGCACCATTTTCTTCCAGAACGAGAAGGCCTACGACGCCCCGAACCAGGCCGCGATCCGCAACGGCCGGGTCAAGGGCTACGCCGCCTACAAGGTCGGCGACCGCGTCACCGCCCACGAGGGCTGGGGCCTGGGCAGCTACTGCTACTACAACGTCGATCCGGCGATCGTGCAGCACCACGGCTTCTCGGCACCGCGCCGGCCGGGCGTGCGCTTCCACGACCTGCTGGTGGTCTCGCTGGGCGGCAACGGGCAGTACGAGCACGTGATCAACGAGACGGGGACGCCGACGTCGGGCACGTCGACGACGCCTTCGACGGTGGTGTCGTACCCCTGACGTCACACCGACTCGCGCAGTCCTCCCCCTGGTAGTCGTACGCCTGTCGTACGCCTGTCGTACGTCTGTCGTACGTCTGTCGTACGTCTGGCAGGGGGAGGACGCGGAACCCGGCGAACGCCGGCCGGAGCGCGGACGCCTCCCCGGTGCGCGCCGGCCGGAGCGCCGGCTCCCCTCCCCGTGCGCGGGGAGGGGAGCCGGCTCGGCTCACGGGGCCGCGACGCCGGTGCGGCTCACCGGCTCGCGAGGCCCGCCCGGCTCGCGGGGCCCGCTCGGTTCACCGGGTCGCGAGGCCGGTGCGGCCCTCGACCCGGCCCGTCGGGCCCTCCGGGGCCGGGGCGTGGCCCGCGGGGCGGGTGGTGAAGGTGCCCCGGCCGTGGGTCCGGCCGCGCAGACGGCCGGCGTAGCCGAACAGCTCGGCCACCGGGACGGTGGCGGTGACCACCGCCGTTCCCGCGCGGACGGCCTGTCCCGTGACCCGGCCGCGCCGTGCGGCCAGGTCGCCGAGCACGGCGCCCACGGCGTCCTCGGGCACGGTCACCGTGACCTCGGCGACCGGCTCGAGCAGACGCATCGCGCAGGCGCGCAGCGCCTGGCGCAGACCGAGCCGTCCCGCCGTGCGGAAGGCCATCTCGGAGGAGTCCTTCACATGGGTGGCGCCGTCGGTCAGCGTCACCCGCAGCCCGGTCACCGGATGACCGCCGAGCGGACCGTCGGCCAGGGCGTCCCGGCAGCCGGCCGCCACGGCGCGCACGTACTCCTGCGGCACGCGCCCGCCGACGACGGCCGACCGGAAGACGAAGCCGTCACCCTCCTCCCCGTCACCGTGCGCGGAACCGCCCGGCTCGGCGGCGCTCAGCGGTTCCACGTCGAGGACGACGTGGGCGAACTGCCCCGCCCCGCCGTCCTGTTTGACGTGCCGGTACACCGCACCGGACACCCCGCGGACGACCGTCTCGCGCAGGGCGACGCGCGGCCGGCCGACGTTCACCTCGAGCCCGTGGTCGAGCCGCAGCCGTTCCGTGGCCACCTCAAGGTGCAGTTCGCCCCGGCCCGACAGCACGGTCTGCCCCGTCTCCGGGTCCGTCCGCACCACCAGCGAGGGGTCCTCCTCGGCGAGCCGGGCGAGGGCCGCGGCCAGCCGGTCGGTGTCGGTGCCGCGACGTGCCTCGACGGCGACCGACACCACCGGTTCGGCGCTGCCCGGCGGTTCGAGGACGACCGGCGCGGCGGGATCGCACAGGGTGGCCCCCGCGCGGACCGACTTCGGCCCGACGACGGCCACGATGTCACCGGCGACCGCACGGTCGAGCGGTGTCCGCCGGTCCGCCTGGACCCGCAGGATCCGCGCGACGCGCTCGGTGCGGCGCGCGGTCGCGTCCCACACGGTGTCTCCTTTCTCGATGGTGCCCGAGTACACCCGCAGATGGGTGAGCCGCCCCGTGGGGGTGGCGTGCACCTTGAACGCCAGCGCGGCCAGCGGTGCTCGCGGATCGGCGGCCCGCTCCTGCCGCGTGCCGTCGTACGTCTCGCCGCGCACCGCGGGGACGTCGAGCGGCGAGGGCAGGTACGCCACGACGGCGTCCAGCAACGGCTCGATGCCGCGGTTGCGGTAGGCCGAGCCGCACAGTACGACGACGCCGTCGCCGCTGTGCGTCAGGTCGCGCAGGGCGCGGGCGAGGGTGTCGGCGGTGACCGTCTCGCGCTCGCAGAACTCCTCCAGCGCGGCCGGATGCCGTTCCGCGACCGCCTCTTCGAGGAGCCGGCGCCGGCGCAGGGCCTCGTCGCGCAGGCCGCCGTCGGGCACGGGGCCGGTCTCGACGGTGTCGCCGCCGTCGGGCCAGACCAGCGTCCGCATGCGCACCAGGTCGACCACGCCGGTGAAGCCGTCCTCCGCGCCGATGGGCAACTGCACGACCAGCGGGGCAGGGTGCAGCCGCTCGCGCAGGGAGGCCACGGCGGCGTCGAGGTCGGCGCCGGCCCGGTCCATCTTGTTGACGAACGCGATCCGCGGCACCCCGTGCCGGTCGGCCTGCCGCCACACCGACTCGCTCTGCGGTTCGACGCCGGCCACGGCGTCGAACACGGCGACCGCGCCGTCCAGTACGCGCAGCGAACGCTCCACCTCGTCGGCGAAGTCGACGTGCCCGGGGGTGTCGATGAGGTTGATCCGGTGTCCGTCCCAGGCGCAGGTGACGGCCGCGGCGAAGATGGTGATGCCCCGGTCGCGCTCCTGGGGGTCGAAGTCGGTGACGGTGGTGCCGTCGTGCACCTCGCCGCGCTTGTGAGTGGTTCCGGCGGCGTAGAGGATCCGCTCGGTGAGCGTCGTCTTGCCGGCGTCGACATGGGCGAGGATGCCGAGGTTGCGGATGGTCGCGAGGGTGTTGGGGCGAGGGGTGTCGTTGCCGCGCACGGCCCGGGCCTTTCGGTTCGATCGGGTAATCCGGCCGTCCGGCGACCGAGCGCTCGGTGACCGAGTGCTTGGTGACCGAGTGCTTGGTGACCGAGTGCTTGGTGACCGGTGGTCCGGAAAAGGGCAGCGCGATTCCCCGCGGAGGAGGACAGGAGGAGGACAGGACGAACGCGGGCCGCGGTCGACGGCCTTGCAACGGCGATCGAGTCGAGTCGGGTCGGATCCTCTACGCGGGCATCCGGTGCCGGCCGCGCGGCGGGCACCGGAGCACCGGGGACACCAGGATCACCTCGGACCGGGAAGGGGGAACGACGACGGCACCGCGATCACGCACGGCCGGGCTCCCCTCGACTGGTCACGGAGCGCGCCGCCCCGATCCGGGCGGCGCGCGAGACGTGGTGAGTGTAGGGAAGGGTGGGGGCGGGCCGGTACCGATTAAACGCGGGGCGGGCCCGGCGCCCGGCCGTGCCACCGGGGCGGGTGGTGGTGCCGGTACTGGCCCGGCCCCTGGGTCCCGGCCCCCGGCCCCCGGCCCCCGGGCTCCGGGCTCCAGCCCGCCGACGGCTCGGCGCTCTCGTACCGCCCGCCGGTCAGGACATGGTGCACCGCCGGGTCCGCTGCTGCTCTAAGGTGGCCCGGGACGATGCGCAGGGGGAGGGTTCGGGTGCAGCAGATCGGCGCCTACACGATCGAACGGGTGCTGGGCGAGGGCGGGATGGGCACCGTCTATCTCGCGCGGTCGCGGGGCGGGCGGAGCGTGGCCGTGAAGGTCGCCAAGCCGGAACTGGCCCGGGACGCCGGGTTCCGTGAACGGTTCCGCGCCGAGATCACCGCCGCGCGCACGGTGGGCGGCTTCCACACCGCGCCCGTGGTCGACGCCGACCCGGACGCCCCGACGCCCTGGCTCGCCACGGCCTACGTGCCCGGCCCCAACCTCGCCGAACTGCTCACCGCGCACGGACCGATGGACGAGAACGCCCTGCGTGGGCTGGGGCTCGCGCTGGCCGAGGCGCTGCAGGCCATCCACGACTGCGGCCTGGTCCACCGCGACCTCAAGCCGGGCAACATCATCATGGCGGACGACGGCCCCCGGGTCGTGGACTTCGGCATCGCCAGGGCGCTGGAGGGCTCCGGGCTCACGGTCACGGGGGTCGCCCTCGGCACCCCCGGGTTCCTCGCGCCGGAACAGGCGGAGGGGCTTCCGGTCACCGCCGCCGCGGACATCTTCGCGCTGGGCGCCGTCCTCGTCGCCGCGGCGGGCGGCAGCGCCTTCGGCGAGGGCACGCCCATGATGATGATGTACCGGTCGGTCCATCACGAGGCCGACCTGTCGGCGGTCCCGGCGGCGCTGCGGCCGATCGTGGCCGCGTGCATGGCCAAGGACGCCGGGCAGCGGCCCAGCGCGGCCCAACTGCTGGATCTGCTCGCCCCGTTGGAGCCAGGTGCCGCCGCGCCGCCCGCACCGCCCGCGTACACGCCGACCGCGTACGCCCCCGCCGTGCCGACGACCCCTGCGCACGGCCCCGGGACTCCTTCGCCGAACGCCCCCACGGCCCCGGCGACTCCGGCGGCGACCGGCCCTGCAGTTCCCTCTGCGACCGGGGCTGCGGGGCCGGCGGGGGCTGCGGGTCCCCATTCCGCCACTCCCCCGCCGTACGCCGCCGCGGCGGCCCTGCCGACGGTGTCCGCGCCCTCCCCGTACCCGCCCCACCCGGTCGCTCCGCCCATGCCCCCGCAGCAGGGGTTCGGGCCGCCGCCCGGGACGGCGGCCGAGGGGCAGGAGTTCCTGGCGATGGACCACAAGAACGCCGTCGTCGCCGACGCGCACGGCGTCTCCTTCGGCGTCAACGGCCGCCCCACCGACTTTCCTTGGTACGCCGTCCACGCCGTCACGCACACCGCCACGGCGGGCCGGCGTCCGGCCCTGACCGTCACCGTCCATCTGCGGGACGGCGGCACCCGGTCGTGCCGCGTCACCACCCACGACGAGGACGAGCTGGACGACTGGACGCAGCAACTGACGGCCGTGGTGGGGCGGTTCGTCCACGGGGGCCGGTGAGGGCCACCGGCTGTACCGGGCTGGCGGCCCAAGTCTCCGGTGGCCCGGCGGTGGCTCCGGTCCTCCTTCACTCACAGAGCCTTCAGCGCGTCGTCCAGCCAGCCGCTGGTGCGTGCGTACAGGCCGGACAGCCGGTCCCACACCGGGTCGGCGAGGACCACCCCGCGGGCGTCGTCCAGGCTGTGGTGGGCCGGGCCGAGGAGTTCCCGGGTGATGACGATGGCGGCGACCGGTGGGGTGCCGGTCGCGTGCATGCGCTCCTGCACGCTGTGCATGCCCGAGCGGTGCAGGAGTTCCCGGTACTCGCGGGTCCGGGGTTCCAGCCAGCGTGCGAGGCGGGCGTACTCGCCGTGGCGTCCCGCGGCCTCGCCGGTGCCGTCCGGCTGCCCGGCACCGTCCGCCGTCCTGGCGCGGCCGGGTGGCGCGAAGGTCGGGGCGAGGGCGGTGACGAGGCGGTCGGCTCCCTCGCACCGCGGCATCCGGCGACTGCCGCTTCCTCGTTCCTCTGCCACGGCTGGGACGGTACCGGTCGCCTCTGTCAGCGGCGCAGGGCGTTCCGCAGCTGGTCCGCGTCCATGGCGACCAGGCGGGGCACCGTCCGGTTCCACTCGCCGGCCGCGGTGTCCAGGGCGCCGGTGACGGCCCGGCGGAGGCGGCCCGCCGTCACGCGGAGGACGACGGCGACGAGGGGGCGCAGCAGCGACCGGCCGCGCACGGTGACGATGACCCGCACCTCCCAGCGGGGACCGTTCCCGGCGGCCGGACGCGGTGCGGCCCGTATCTCCCCCCGGAGCAGGAAGTGGTCCGCCCGCGCCGTCAGCGGGACGGAGGGCGAGGTGTGTCCGGTGTGCGCGGCGGACCACCAGTCGTCCAGCCGCAGTGCCGCCCGGCCTCGCAGCCGGGACAGGCCGAGCGGTACGTCCTCGGAGCGGGCCCGGCCGCTGAGCTCCAGCAGTTCCGGGCGGTCCAGGGTCTTCAGCGCCGCGTTCAGATCGACGGCGAACTCGTCCTCGGTGACGGCCAGCGCGAGCCGGACACCGCGGTGCCGGTTCCACTCCTTGACCGTGATCCGCGCCGACGCGTCCGGGTGCGCGAGCGGTGCCGGCGCGCCCGGGTCCCGTACGGCCTCCTTGCCGTCCTCCTCGTCCGGGACGGCATGGCCGGCATAACCGGCATGGACGGCCTGGACGGCGTACGCGGCGCCGGGGTTCAGATGCCGTCCGCGGACGAGCCGGACGTCCGGGACCGGCCGGCCGTCCGGTAACAGCAACCGCTGTCCGTCGGGCCGGAGTTCCTCCAGTTCGGCGCGGACCGCGGACAGGGCGCCGACGAGCCATGGCCGCGGAACGGGTTCGAGGACCACCGTGTGGCTGAAGGAGACCATGCCCCAAGGATGAGGCACCGGACCCCCGTTGCTCCATGGTCCGGCGATCAGTGCGGGTAGGTCCGGGGCGGCCGCCGGCGGGGCAGTTCGTCCTGGAAACCGGTGATGGCCGAGCTGATCTGGCGCATCAGGACCGTGTCCTCCAGCCGGTCCAGGAAGAGGTTCGCGCGGGACAGGGCGGGCAGGTCGACGCAGAAGTACAGCGTCATCAGCGGGTTGACGAACAGTTCGCTGCCGCGGGTCCGCTCGGTGAACCGTACGTCGCCGAACTCGCCCCTGACGGCGGCGGCCACGGACCCGTGCACGATGCTCGGACGGCTCGCGTGGCTGCTCTGGGCGTGGGCCACCGCGTCGAGGTAGGCGGCGCCCTCGGGGCTCTCCCGGGGCAGGGAGAACGCGCCCAGCCAGCCGCCGGCGCGGTCCAGGGCGGCCAGGTTCTCCAGTACGAGGGAGTGGTTCACGCCGTGGTGGGCGTCCACCCCGAAGCCCAGGCAGGCCACGAGGCGTTGCGGGACCTCCTCGAGGCCGGCGACCGCCGCGAGGCTCGCCATGTCCTCCTCCGGGGTGCCGAGCCCGGACTCGTCCCCGCGCATCAGGATGTCGGTGCCGCCGTCCACCAGCACCACCGCGTCCACGCCGCCCAGGTGTTCCAGCAGGGCGCGGTAGGCGGCGCGCAGCGGCCGGACGCCGGTGAGGGGGAAGGCGTACACGGTGTCGGGCAGTTCCCGCGAGTTGAGCCAGCGGGCGAGGGAGCGCTCGGGGAAGTAGTCGCCGCGCAGCGGCGTGTCCGGCCGTACGGCGGCGACGTCCTCCGCGACCCAGGAGTCGGGGCCGAGGCCGTACAGGTCGGAGAAGGAGAGGTTGGCGAGGTGGACTTCGGCGCCGGCCGACCGCAGGGCGAGGGCCAGGGGCAGCCCGGCGTAGACGTCGAAGCCTCCGCCCGCGCCGGCCACGAGGATTCGGCGCGCCTCGCGCAGTCGGGCGAAGAAGGCGGGCTCACGGAGGGAGAACACCGCCGGACTTTAACAACTCCCGCTCGGTGACCGGGCCGGAGGCCCGGCGGTGCTGCCCGGCGGTGCTGCCCGGCGGTGCTCGTACGCGACCGTCGGCCCTCCGGCCGTCACCCGCTCACCCGGTCACCCGGCCCTCCAGCCGTCACCCGCTCACCCGGCCCTCCAGCCGTCACCCGCTCACCCGGCCCTCCGGCCGTCACCCTGTCCCCCGGTCGCCCCCGCTCAGGACGTGCGCAGGTCCTTCACCCGGCGGAGTTTGCCGAGGGAGCGCTCCAGGGTTTCCGGGTCCACGATCCGGACCTCCACGCTCACCCCGACGCCGTCCTTGACCCCTCGGGCGATCGTCTGCGCGGCGGCCTCGCGCTGCTCGGGGCCGCTGCCGGGACGCGCCTCGACGAGGAGCGTTATGTGGTCCATACGGCCCTTGCGGCTCAACTGGATCTGGAAGTGCGGGGCCACGCCGGGCGTGCGGACGACGATCTCCTCGATCTGGCTGGGGAAGACGTTCACCCCGCGCAGGATGATCATGTCGTCGCTGCGGCCGGTGATCTTCTCGATGCGACGGAAGGCCGGGCGGGCCGTGCCGGGCAGCAGCCGGGTCAGGTCGCGGGTGCGGTACCGGATGATCGGCAGCGCCTCCTTGGTGAGCGAGGTGAGGACGAGTTCGCCGGTCTCGCCGTCGGGCAGCGCCTCACCCGTGATCGGGTCGACGATCTCCGGGTAGAAGTGGTCCTCCCACACGTGCAGGCCGTCCTTGGTCTCCACGCACTCCTGGGCGACGCCCGGTCCCATCACCTCGGACAGGCCGTAGATGTCGACGGCGTCGATGTCCATGCGCTCCTCGATCTCGCGGCGCATCTCCTCCGTCCACGGCTCGGCCCCGAAGATGCCGACCCGCAGCGAGGTGGAGCGGGGGTCGACGCCCTGCCGCTCGAACTCGTCGAGCAGGGTGAGCATGTAGGACGGGGTGATCATGATGATCTCGGGCCGGAAGTCCTGGATGATCTGGACCTGACGGGCCGTCATGCCTCCCGAGGCGGGGATGACGGTGCACCCGGCCCGCTCGGCGCCGTAGTGCGCCCCGAGTCCGCCGGTGAACAGGCCGTAGCCGTAGCTGATGTGCACCTTGTGGCCCGGGCGCCCGCCGGCGGCGCGGATCGAACGGGCCATCAGGTCCGACCAGTTGGACAGGTCGTTCTCCGTGTAGCCGACGACGGTGGGGCGGCCGGTGGTCCCGCTGGAGGCGTGGATGCGACGGACGTCGGACATGGGGACGGCGAACATGCCGAAAGGGTAGGTGTCCCGCAGATCGGCCTTCGTGGTGAAGGGGAAGCGGGCGAGGTCGGCCGGCGTGCGGCAGTCCTCCGGCGCGAGACCGGCCTCGTCGAGCTTCTTCCGGTACGGCTCCACGTTGTCGTAGGCGTGCCGCAGCGTCGCCCTGAGCCGGCTCAGCTGCAGGTCGAGCAGCTCCTCGCGCGACAGGTTCTCGGCGGCGTCCAGCAGGTCCCCGGGGCAGGGTTCCGCCCGGCGGGCGGCCCCGGCGGCCCCAGCAGCGGTCCTGGCAGTCCCGGTAGTCCCCGCCGCCCCGGTGGCCTCGGCAGTCCCGGCGGCCGGCGTCGTCGTCGGCTGTTCCGTGTTCATCACGACTCCTTGGATGTACCGGCGGACGTACCGCCCCTGAGCGTGCGGCTGCGGCCGCGGAACTCCGCGACGACCTCGCCGCCGCGCGTCACCGTCACGTCGTAGATGCCGCTGCGTCCGAACCGGGTCCGCTCCCGGGCGACGGCGGTCAGTACGTCGCCCTCGTGCACCGGGGCGACGAAGTCGATGTCCGCCCCGGCGGCCACGGTCACCGGGCCGTGGCTGTTGCAGGCGCACGCGAAGGCGGTGTCGGCGAAGAGGAAGAGGTAGCCGCCGTGGGCGATCCCGTGGCCGTTGACCATGGCCGCGGTCACGCTCATGCGCAGCACGGCCGTCCCCTCGCCGTGTTCCACAAGCTCGATGCCCAGCCGGCGGGACGCCGCGTCCGCGCTGAACATCGTTTCGACCGGGCCCTCCGCAGCAGGACGGGCCCGTACAGGTGTATCCGACATGAATGCCCCGACCGACCATTCGGTTGTATGCAGAGGCCAAGTAATCCAGGCCGCTTCCACCCGTGTCAAGAGGCTCGAAGAGGCTTGTCAAGAGACCTGACGGCCCTCCGGGAGGCCCCTCGGCGCCTCGCCTTTGATCGCCGCCTTGACTTCCCCAATCGGGGGGACTCGTCATATCATGCAACCGAACGAACGGTCGGTTGGGACAGGTGGTGGGAATGACTGCACGGCAGGCCGGATCGCCCGCGGTGGACGCGGCGCCGCCCGCGCTCCAGGAGCGCTTCGACGAGACGATCGCGCGCGACCAGCGGATCGAGCCGAGGGACTGGATGCCCGAGGGCTACCGCAGGACGCTGATCCGGCAGATCGCGCAGCACGCGCACTCGGAGATCATCGGCATGCAGCCGGAGGGCGACTGGATCACCCGCGCGCCGTCCCTGCGCCGCAAGGCGATCCTGTTCGCCAAGGTCCAGGACGAGGCCGGCCACGGGCTGTACCTGTACTCCGCGGCCGAGACGCTGGGCGCGGAGCGCACGGACCTCACCGAGCGGCTGATCGAGGGGCGCCAGAAGTACTCGTCGATCTTCAACTACCCGACCCTGACCTTCGCCGACGTCGGCGTGATCGGCTGGTTCGTGGACGGCGCCGCCATCTGCAACCAGGTCCCCCTGTGCCGCAGCTCCTACGGCCCGTACGCGCGCGCCATGGTCCGCATCTGCAAGGAGGAGTCCTTCCACCAGCGGCAGGGCTACGAGCTGCTGATGACCATGATGCACGGCACCGACGGCCAGCGCGAGATGGTCCAGGACGCGGTGAACCGCTGGTGGTGGCCCTCGCTGATGATGTTCGGTCCGCCCGACGACGACTCCCCCAACTCGGCGCAGTCCATGGCCTGGAAGATCAAGCGGCACAGCAACGACGAGCTGCGCCAGCGCTTCGTCGACATGACCGTGCCGCAGGCAAAGAAGCTCGGCGTCACCCTGCCCGACCCCGAGCTGCGCTGGAACGAGGAGCGCGGCCGGCACGACTTCGGCACCCCCGACTGGGCCGAGTTCAAGCGGGTGATCAGCGGCGAAGGGCCGTGCAACGCCGAACGTGTGGAGCGGCGCCGGGCCGCGCACGAGGAGGGCGCCTGGGTGCGCGAGGCCGCGGCCGCGCACGCCGCCAAGCAGGCCGCCCGGGCCGGGAAGGGAGCAGCGGCATGAGCGACGCGCACACGAACACGAACGACGCGCACACGGACACGAGCGGCACGCCGACGGAGACGACCGGCACGCACACGCACACGACCGGCACGCCGAAGGACACCAGCGGCACGCCGACGGAGACGACCGGCACGCACACGCACACGCACACGACCGGCACGCCGGCGAAGAGGGACGGCTGGCCGCTGTACGAGGTCTTCGTGCGCGGCAAGCGCGGACTCAACCACGTCCACGTCGGCTCCCTGCACGCCGCCGACGACCGGATGGCGCTCACCCACGCCCGCGACCTGTACACCCGGCGCAACGAGGGCGTGAGCATCTGGGTGGTGCGCTCGGAGCACATCACCGCCTCCACCCGCGACGAGAAGGACCCCTTCTTCGACCCCAGCGCCGACAAGGTCTACCGGCACCCCACCTTCTACGACATCCCCGACGACGTCCCCCACATCTAGGAGCGGGCCATGAGCGACGATCACGTCTTCCTGTCCCTGGCCGAGGGACACGACGACAGCGACGCCCGCTGGGCGTTCGGGACCGGCTTCGAGGACCCGCTGCACGGTGTGAGCACCGAGGTGCCGGACGGCGTCGACCGGGCGGAGCTGGCCGCGTGCTGTCTGGCGCTCGGCGACGACGCCCTCGTGACGGCCCAGCGGCTGGCCGAGTGGACCACCCGCGCGCCGGAGCTGGAGGAGGAGGTGGCCCTCGCCAACATCGGGCTGGACCTGCTGGGCCAGGCCCGGCTGCTGTACGCCCGCTGCGGCCAGGTCGACGGCACCGGCCGCGGCGAGGACGCCTACGCCTACTTCCGCGACGCGGACGACTTCCGCAACGTACACCTGGCCGAACTGCCCAACGAGGACTTCGCGTTCTCCATGGCGCGGCTGCTGGTGCTCTCGGCCTGGCGCCTGGACCACTTCGAGCGGCTGGCCGCCAGTCCCGACCCGGTGCTCGCCGCCGTCGCCGCCAAGGGCGTGAAGGAACTGACCTACCACCGGCAGTACGCGGCCGAGTGGGTGGTGCGGCTCGGCGACGGCACCGAGGAGTCCCACCGCCGGATGCGGGCCGGACTGGAGCGGGTGACGCCGTACCTGGGCGAGCTGTTCGCCGCCCACGACGCGAGGGAGAACGTGCTCGCCGTGCTGGAGCAGGTCGCCGGGGCCGCGGGCCTGCCGCTGCCCCAGGTGCCCGCGGCGGCGGCCGGCTCCGGCATCGGCTCCGGCGTCGGCGTCGGCTCCGGCTCCGGACGCGCCGGCGAGCACACCGAGCACCTCGCCCCGCTGCTGGCGGAGCTGCAGAGCGTGGCCCGCGCCCACCCGGAGGCGACATGGTGACCGCCCTCACCGACACCGACACCGACACCCGGCGGGCCCGGCGCATCGCCGAGCAGGTGCCCGACCCGGAGCTGCCCATGCTCACCCTCGCCGACCTCGGTGTGCTGCGCGAGGTGACGGTGACGGACGACGGCACGGTCGTCGCCGACCTCACGCCGACCTACTCCGGGTGCCCGGCCATGGCGGAGATGCGGGCCGAGGTGGCCGCCCGGCTGAAGGACGCCGGCTACCGGGACGTACGGGTGCGCACGGTCCTCGACCCGCCGTGGACCACCGACTGGATCACCGCCGAGGGCCGCCGCAAGCTCGCCGAGCACGGCATCGCGCCCCCGGGGCCCGCGCCGCGCCCGGCGCCCGGGCCCGTGCCGCTGGTGCTGTCCCCCACCCGGCGCGTGGTGCCGTGCCCGCGCTGCGGCGCCACGGACACGGAGGAGACCTCCCGCTTCGGCGCCACCTCCTGCAAGGCGCTGTGGCGCTGCCGGGCCTGCCGCGAACCGTTCGAGTACGTCAAGGAGATCTGATCCGATGGAGGACGTGTTGGCCCCCGCCGGAACCGCCCGCGCCGACGCCGCGCCCGCCGCGGTCCGGCGCCCGCGCCGCCGCCCGGCCTTCCACACCCTGCGGGTGGCGGCCGTGGACCGGCTGTGCGAGGACGCGGTCGCGGTGAGCTTCGACGTGCCCGACGAACTGGCCGCGGAGTTCGCCTTCGCGCCCGGCCAGTCGCTCACCCTGCGGCGCCTGGTGGACGGCCGGGACGAGCGGCGCTCGTACTCCATCTGCTCCCCCGTGGGGTCCCGGCCCCGGATCGGCGTCCGCGCGGTCCCCGGCGGCCTGTTCTCCTCCTGGCTGGTGCACGAGGTGCGGCCCGGCGACACCGTGGAGGTGATGGCCCCGACCGGCGCCTTCACCCCCGACCTGAGCACGCCCGGCCACCATGTGCTGATCGCGGCCGGCTCCGGCATCACGCCGATGCTCTCCATCGCCGAGTCGGTCCTCGCCGCCGACGACCGCTCCCGGGTCACCCTCTTCTACGGCAACCGGCGCACCGGCTCCGTGATGTTCGCCGACGAGCTGGCCGACCTGAAGGACCTGCACCCCGCCCGGTTCCAGCTCGCGCACGTGCTGTCCCGCGAACCGCGCGAGGCCGAGCTGCTGACCGGCCGCCTGGACGCCGAGCGCCTGGCCGCGCTCGTCGACGCGCTGGTCGACGTCACCGACGCCGACCACTGGTGGCTGTGCGGCCCGCACGGCATGGTCCTCGACGCCCGCCGGGTGCTGGCCGGACTGGGCGTGCCCGCGGAACGCGTCCACCAGGAGCTGTTCTTCGCCGGCGAGGAGCCCGTGACCGTACGCCACGAGGAGCCGCGCGCCGACGGACCGGTCAGCGAGGTCACCGTCGTCCTGGACGGCCGCTCCACCACCTCCGCGCTCCCGCGCGGCACCACCATCCTCGACGCCGCCTCCCGGGTCCGCCCCGACCTGCCCTTCGCCTGCAAGGGCGGCGTCTGCGGCACCTGCCGCGCCCACATCACCGAGGGCGAGGCGGACATGCGCCGCAACTACGCTCTGGAACCGGCCGAGGTGGACGCGGGCTACGTCCTCACCTGCCAGAGCTACCCCGTCTCCGAGACGCTGACGGTCGACTTCGACAGCTGAGGGGGCGCTGCCGCCGGGGCCGCGTGCGCGACGAGGGCCACGATCGTGGATCGGGCCACGGGCTCACGCGGCGGCCCGGAAGCGGCGGGTCCCGGGGTCGAGCGCGCGCAGGATGCGTGCCTCCTCCTTGCGGGCGGCCGGGGCGGAGATGCGGCCGCCGGCGCGGCGGAGGGCGAGGCGGGCGAGGGCGTCGGCGGTTTCGTTCAGGTCGTGCCCGATGTGCCCCTTCAGCCAGCGGACCTGAACCCGGTGGCGGTGGCACAGCAGGCGTTCCATCAGCCGCCGGCTCTCCGGGAACAGGAGGGTGCGGTGCGCGGCTGCCGGGTCGGCGGAGCGCAGGACCGTGCCGACCGCGTCGACCGCCTGGACGCTGTCGCAGAGGAGAACCACGGGTGCGTCCTGATGGTGCTCGAGGAGGCCGAGGGCGGCGGCGCAGATACCGATGACCTCGGCCTCACCGCTGCTCGAGGCCAGGGAGTCGCCGTATCCGGTGGTCCCGTCCTCGGCGGCCCAGCCGTAGCCGCACAGTGCGGACTCCTCCCCGACCGCGGCGTCGGCGACCGCCACGACGGCGGTGTCGGGCAGGTCGGCGAGCAGTGCGTAGCGATCGGCGTCGGCCGGATCCACGGCCGCCGGATCCACGGCCGCCGGGTGATCGCCGTCCCCGTCGTCGCCAGGGTCGTCGCCCGGATCGGCGGGAGGCGCAGCGGCGAGGAGGGCGGCGAGAGCACCGTGACAGTGCGGGCAGCCGTCGGCCCGTTCGGGGCAGTGCGCCTGGTGCGTCACGGTCAGCTCACGCACACGCCGCCACGACTCGGGTTCGGTGCCGGCGAAGCGCGCCAGGGCGGCGGCGCGGCACTGTGCGATGAGCTCCGCGGCGGGCCCCGTGGTCAGGCAGGCCCTCATCCGGTCGTGGAGGTCCGTGACCCGGAGCACGGCTTCGCGTGAGCGGGCGGCGAGGATCGCGGCGTCCTGGTAGGCGTCGTCCAGCGCGTCGAGCCGGGTGCGCCGTGCGGGAAGGGCGCAGGCGAGTACGGCGCGTTCGGTCCGGCCGATGGCGTAGCGGCCCCAGGCCAGCGCGGCACGGGCATGGCGGCTCCACCGTTCGACCACCGCGTCGTGCGGGAGGTACGGGTTCTCTTCCTCCCGGGCATCGCGCAGCAGGGCCTGGACGAACGTGTCGTCGTCGCAGTCCAGCAGTTCGCGCACGGGTGCCGGCAGTTCGTCGCTCACCGCTCCGCGGTCCCAGGCCCACCGGGCCAGTTCGCCCTCCGGCGCCTGCGGTGTGCCGTCCGGCAGCCCCCTGTCGCGGAGTTCCTGGCGCAGCGCCTCGGCGAAGGCTGCCGGGAACGCCCTGCGCGCCACCCTCAGTTCCAGCGTGTCGGCCGGCCTGGCGCGGTTCTTGAGGCGATCGGAACGCCGCTCCTTGTACGCGGACTCCGCCTGTGACCGGGCCCGGCGCACGGTGCGCGCGTGCGCGCGCAGCCGGCGCAGCCGCTCGGGGGGCTGAGCCGAGAGCTCCGCGCGCCGGACGGCTCCGCGGGCGAGGACGTCGGCGTGGGCGAGGGCGATGGTGATGGGACCGGCGAGCGAGGCGTGTTCCAGGGCGGCGGCGGTCTCCGGAGCGCACAGTCCGTTCATTCGCGCGAGGACGGCCTCCTGCAGGGCGGTGAAGTCGTCGGCGAAGCGACGGACCAGTTCGGTGTGCTCGGCGTGCTCGGTGTGCTCGGTGATCGTCACAAGGGCCTCCCGGGTCGCGAGGGATGGAGAGCGGGGCCGCACATGGCGTGTGATGGGGCCCGGCCGGGCGGGACGGGGCAGGACGGGACGGGACGGGGCGGGACGGGACGGGGCAGGACGGGACGGGGCGAGGCCGTGGGGCCGGCACCGGGGTGCGCCCGATGCCGGCCGCGGGCATGAGCCACGGCCGTGCGGAGACGACGGCGGGGCACGGCGGGCACGGCGGGGGCCCGTCCGCGGTCCGCGCTACCGCACCTGGCCGGTGAAGATGGCCGTGCGGTACCAGCCCGATCCGGAGGTGTCGGTCGGCATGATCTCGATCTGGGCGTCCCTGGCCGTCCTGGGGAACACGCAGGCCGCCTTCCAGGTCTGCGACTTGCCCGGCAGCAGGTGGGTGTCCGGCGTGCCACTGAAGCCGGCGTCCGTGTCGAAGACCTCCTCCGCGCCGTCCGGGCAGGACAGGCTGACCATGCTCAGGTCGACCGAGGACTTGGAGCCGTTCTGCAGGGTCACGGAGAAGGCCAGATAGGCCTTGCGGGAGGGGCTGGCGTACTCGCCGGAGGTGCCCCGGCGGAAACCGCTCAGGTGCGCCTTGACGCCGTTGTTCCACGTGGCGGTCTTGTCCAGGGCGACGGTGAAGGTGTCGCTGTCGGAGTCGTCCTGCGTGTCCTGCGCGTCGTCGCTGTTCTTGGTGTCCTGCGAGGCGGTGACGGCGGCGTCCGGCGGCGCGGTGTCCGTCTGCCGGCCGCCGATGCCGGAGCAGGCGGACAGGGAGCAGCAGCCCACGATTGCCGCGGCCACGGCGATGACGGTTCTGCCGGTGATGGTCGGGTGGCTCATGAGTTCGTTCCTTCTGTGGACACGAGTGGACAAGGAGGGAGGACGACGTGAGACGGGAGAGAGAGCCCGCACATCCCCCGGCATTACGCGGAAGTGGCCGGGGATCGGGATCGGGATCGGGCAGGACGCGGAACCGGGCGTGCACGGACACGGGACCACGGACACGGGACATGGCTGCGGCATGCGAAGCAGCGCTTCACGCCGGGGAGACCGCTCACCTTCGGAAGCGCCTCCATAAAAGCATGACCGTGAAAGCACTGTCCAACAGTTTTCAGGAGTTGACTCGCGCTGTAGGGTGTGACCACGCCGACCATCGGAGCCAGGACTCATTCATGCCGCAGCCACCCCCACCACTCGCTCAGGTGACAGCCGCCGAGATCTCCCGCATCGCGGGCGTCACGCGCGCCACCGTCAGCAACTGGCGTCGCCGGCACGACGACTTCCCCGCCCCCTCGGGGGGTACGGACAGCAGCCCGCTGTACGACCTGGAGGAGGTCCGCGCCTGGCTCGCCTCGCGCGGCCAGCACACGGCGGCCACGCCCAGCGGGGAGCTGCGCACCACCCTGCGCCTGCGTGAGCAGGCCGGCGCCGGCGCGTCCGACCTGCTCGTACTCGTCCTGGCGGCGGCCCGCCGCCCCGCCGAGGACCTGACCCGGCTGCTCGCGCTGCCCGACGCCGACCTGGTGAAGCAGGCCAACGACGCGGCGGCCGGGGTCGCGGACGTGGTGCCGGACACGGAACCCGTCCGGTTCACCGCCCCCGACACCGCGGTCCTGCGCGCCCTGCTGCTGTGCGTCCGCGACGAGAGCGCGCAGACGGCGCTGGGCGTACTGGCGGAGAGGGAACTGGAGGACAGCGCCGCCAGCGGCGCCTACCGCACCCCGGCCCCGCTCGCCGACCTGCTGGCCCGCCTGGTCCCGGGCTCCCCCGCCCGCGTCCTCGACCCCGCCTGCGGCAGCGGCACCCTGCTGACGGCCGCGGCGGCGCGCGGCGCGCGCGAGCTGTACGGGCAGGACAGCCTTCCCGTCCAGGCCCGGCGCACCGCGGTCGGCCTGACCCTGACGGCCGGGGAGGGCACGGACGTCACCGTGCGCACGGGCGACAGCCTGCGCGCCGACGCCTTCCCCGACCTCACCGCCGACGCCGTACTGTGCAACCCGCCCTACGGCGACCGGGACTGGGGCCACGACGAACTGGCCTACGACTCGCGCTGGGCGTACGGTTTCCCGCCGCGCGCCGAGTCCGAACTGGCCTGGGTGCAGCACGCGCTGGCCCACCTGGAACCGGGCGGCCACGCCGTACTGCTCCTCCCGCCGGCCACGGCGTCCCGCTCCTCCGGCCGCCGCATCCGCGCCGAGCTGATCCGCAGCGGCGCGCTGCGCGCGGTGGCGGCCCTGCCGCCCGGGGCGGCGATCCCGCTCCACATCGGCCTTCAGGTGTGGGTGCTGCAACGCCCGGAGCCGACGCGCCCGGCGTACCAGTCGGTGCTCTTCGTCGACACGGCGGGCGAGCCGTCGGCGCCGGGACGCGGCGGTAGCCGTTCGGGTTCGGTGGACTGGGCACGGGTGACCGAGCAGATCCTCTCCGCGTGGACGGCGTACTCCGCCGACCCGGACGGGTTCGAGGCGCGGGCCGGTGTGGCGCGGGCGGTGAGCGTGGTGGACCTGCTCGACGAGGTCGTCGACGTGACCCCGGCCCGGCACGTGCGCGCCTCGCAGGCGGACATCGACCCGCAGGACCTGGCCCGCGAGGCCGCGGCGGCCCGCGAAGGACTGGCGGCGGCGGTGCGGACGGTGACCGACCTGGTCGGCACGGCCTCGTGGGACGCGGCGGGCGCTTCGGCCCGCGAGTGGCGTACGGCCACGGTCGCGGACCTGGCCCGGGGCGGGGCGCTGAAGGTCCTGCGCGCGGTTCCGGTCTCGCCTCGGGCGATGGCCGCCGAGGCGGAGGACGCGGAGGCGGGGGCCGGCGGCGGGGAACGCCCGCCCGTTCTGACGGGCGGCGACATAGCCCGCGGGACCGGGCCGACAGGGCAGGCCCTGGATGTGCAGGCGGAGCAGATGCCGGAGATCGCCGCGGGCGACGTCCTGGTCCGCAACCTGATCAGCGGCACCGGCCCCGTGGCCCGGGTCGCGGGCGAGGCGGAGGCCGGCGCCCTGCTCGGCGCGGGCGTCCACCTGTTCCGTCCGGACCCGGCACGGCTGGACCCCTGGTTCCTCCTCGGCTTCCTCAGCTCCGAGGCCAACCTGGCCGGCGCCTCGACCGGCAGCTCGTCACTCCACCTCAGCCCGGGGCGGCTGCGCGTACCGTTGCTGCCGCTGGAGGAGCAGCGCCGGTACGGCGAGGCCTTCCGGCATGTGGAGGCGCTGCGTGAACAGGCGCGGCGCGCGCGGGACTTGGCCGAGGAGACGGCACGGCTCGTGAGCCGGGGGCTCACGGGCGGGCAACTGGTGCCGGAGCCTGCCGGGGATCATCCCCGCCCACCTCACTCACAGTCACCCGTACCGGCCCCGGAAGGGAAGCGGAAGAAGTCTTGAACAGCAGCAAGCACACGGAGTTGGCGAACCACGCGTGGTCCGTCGCCGATCTCCTGCGGGGGGACTACAAGCAGTCCGACTACGGCAAGGTCATCCTGCCGTTCACGGTGCTGCGGCGACTGGAGTGCGTGCTGGAACCCACGCGCGAGAAGGTCACGGAGACCCTGGCGAAGTTCGAGGGCCAGGACATCGTCGCGGACAAGTTCCTCCGCAAGGCTTCCGGCCACGCCTTCTACAACACGTCCACGCTCACCCTGAAGAAGATCGCCGCGGACCCGCAGAACGCGGCGAAGAACCTCGCGGTGTACGTGGGCGCGTTCTCCGACAACGCCCGCGGCGTGCTGGACCGCTTCGAGTTCGCCCAGCAGATCAAGCGGCTGGACGGCGCCGGGCTGCTCTACCAGGTCATCGGCAAGTTCACCGACCTGGACCTGCGTCCCGAGGTCGTGCCCAACCACAACATGGGTTACATCTTCGAGGAGTTGATCCGCCGCTTCTCCGAGCAGTCCAACGAGACGGCCGGTGAGCACTTCACGCCGCGTGAGGTCATCCAGCTCATGGTGCGGCTGCTCGTCGCCCCCGACGGCGACGCGCTCCAGCTCCCCGGCGCGGTACGTACGGTCCTCGACCCGGCCTGCGGCACGGGCGGCATGCTCTCCGCGATGGACGATCTGATCACGGAGCTGAACCCGGATGCCACGGTGGAGGTGTACGGCCAGGAGCTCAACCCCGAGTCCTGGGCGATCTGCCGGTCCGACCTCATGATCAAGGGCCAGGACCCGGAGAACATCGCCTTCGGCAACTCCTTCTCCGACGACGGCCACGCCCGCAAGACCTTCGACTACATGCTGGCCAACCCGCCGTTCGGCGTGGAGTGGAAGAAGGTCAAGGACGAGGTCGAGGCCGAGCACAAGCAGCTCGGCGAGGCCGGCCGTTTCGGGGCGGGGCTGCCGCGCATCAACGACGGCTCGCTGCTGTTCCTCCAGCACATGATCTCGAAGATGAAGCCGGTGGATGTGGACGGTGGGGGCGGCTCGCGCCTGGCGATCGTCTTCAACGGCTCACCCCTCTTCACGGGCGCGGCCGGCTCGGGCGAGTCGGAGATCCGCCGCTGGATCCTGGAGAACGACTGGCTGGAGGGCATCGTCGCCCTGCCGGACCAGCTCTTCTACAACACCGGCATCTCCACGTACTTCTGGATCCTGACGAACAGGAAGAGCCCGGACCACAAGGGCAAGGTCGTGCTGCTGGACGCCCGCGACCAGTGGCAGAAGATGCGGAAGTCGCTGGGCGACAAGCGCAAGGAGCTGGGCAAGGACCACATCGCCACGGTGGTCAAGCTGTACGGCGAGGCCCTGGCCGTGGCGGGGGACGCGGAGCACCCTCTCCACGGCAAGGTGAAGGTCTTCTGGAACGAGGACTTCGGCTACCAGCGGATCACGGTGGAACGCCCGCTGAAGCTGCGGTTCGAGATCACGGAGGAGACGCTGGCGGCGCTGGAGGCATCCAAGGTGATCCAGAAGCTGCCGCAGGCTGCCGTCCTGGCGGAAGCCTTCAAGTCCCTGATGGGCACGAGCTGGGGTACCAGGCAGGAGGCCTGGCTCGCATTGAAGGACGCGGTGGTCCAGGCCGGCGGGACGTGGCCCACGGGGGCGCCGTTCAACAAGGCGCTGCGGGACGTCATCGGGGTACGGGACCCAGAAGGCGAGGTCCAACTCGTCAAGGGCCAGCCCGAGCCGGACGCGGAGCTGCGGGACTACGAGAACGTGCCGCTCGGCGAGGACGTCGAGGAGTACCTGGCGCGGGAGGTCCACCCGCACGTACCGGACGCGTGGATCGACCACAGCAAGACGAAGGTCGGGTACGAGATTCCGTTCACTCGGCACTTCTACGTGTACGAGCCGCCGCGGCCGCTGGCGGAGATCGACGCCGAGCTAAAGGCCCTTGAGACCGAAATCCAGGCTCTACTCGGAGAAGTGGCCCAGTGAGCACCTCATCCTACGAGCCGAGCTCTCTCAGGTTCCCCGACACCTACGAGCTGGTGCGCCTCGGCTACGTGGCCCGCTTGCAGAACGGGCTAACCGTCGACGCAAAAAGAGATGTCACAGGGGACGTCGTCACACGCCCCTACTTGCGCGTCGCCAACGTCCAAGCAGGGAGCCTGAACCTCGAATCCGTCTCAGAGATCACCGTGCCCCGAAGCATGGCCCAACGCAGCACGCTGCGCCCTGGTGACGTCCTGATGACCGAAGGCGGGGACTTGGACAAGCTAGGCCGTGGAACGGTCTGGCGGGGCGAAATCGAGGGGTGCCTGCACCAGAATCACATCTTCGCAATTCGCCCCGATCCAAACAGGCTCAGCGGTCGGTTTCTTGCCTATTTGACCCAGTCCTTGTATGGACGGCACTACTTCGAGAGCACAGGAACAAGAACCACAAACCTGGCATCCACCAATAGCAACAAGATTCAGAGTTTTCCTCTGCCGCTCCCACCTCTGGACGTGCAGCGCCGCATCGCCGACTTCCTCGACGCCGAGACCGCCCGCATGGACAGGATTCGTGACCTACGCGCCCGGCAGCAGGCCCTGATGAAGGAAGCTGCCTTCCGCCGCGTCTACGACGCCGTACGCGGCACGCATGTACCGGGGATACGCAAGAAGAGCGGGCTGGATTGGCTAAGGGCTGTCCCGTAAATGATCTTTGACGTGTGTGTTGGCCTGCTGGTTTCTGCGTCACCCGGCAAGGACGAGGTTGTGCAGGCGGGCGATGCCG